>CALZIG010000021.1 GCA_945787585.1 uncultured Gammaproteobacteria bacterium
CTGGTGGCGGTGATGGAAAATTATCAGGATGCCGATGGGCGGATTCATATTCCAGAGGTGTTGCATCCGTATATGGGTGGCGTCACTGTGATTGAATAAAAATAAATGTAGGGTGGGTTAGGTTGTTTGCGTAACCCGCCAGCTGTGCCGTTAGGCACTCAAATAATATGTTGTGTTGCTGTGCAACGCCCGGTGGGTTACGGAATATAAAACATCCCTAACCCACCCTACATCTTATAGGTAGAACGATGGACTACTTCCCAATATTCCTTGATATCAAAAAACGCCCGGTACTGATTGTCGGTGGTGGTGAGATTGCGGCGCGTAAGGTGGCGCTGCTCCAACGTGCGCAGCCGCAGATTACCGTTGTGGCACCAGCACTCTGTGACACACTGGCTGAGTTACTGGCGCAGGGTGAGATTGCCCATCGTGCCAGTGAGTTTAGTGATGATGATCTCAACGGTTGTGCGCTGGTGGTAGCTGCAACCGATGATGCAGTGGTCAATCGCGCGGTTTATGATGCGGCTGAGTCACGCAACCTGCCGGTCAATGTGGTCGACTGCCCTGAGTTATGTCGCTTTATCTTTCCGTCGATTGTTGATCGCACGCCGGTGACGGTGGCGGTCTCGACCAGTGGCACCTCGCCGGTACTGGCGCGCCTGCTGCGCGCCCATCTGGAGACGATGATTCCAGCAAGCTATGGCAGGCTTGCGAATCTGTTAGCAACCTTTCGTGATAAAGCCAAAGCGCGTTTTCCTGAGATGAAAGCGCGTCGTCATTTCTGGGAGCGTATCCTGCAAGGGCCGGCAACTGAAATGGTCTTTTCCGGGCGCGAAGAAGATGCCACGCAGTTGATTCAGGCGGCGCTGGACGGTGGTGAATCGACCGCAGATAAACTGGGTGAAGTTGCGCTGGTCGGCGCCGGTCCCGGTGATCCTGATTTGTTGACCTTCCGCGCACTGCGCCTGATGCAGCAGGCCGATGTGGTGTTGTACGATCGATTGGTCTCGAAAGAGGTGCTCGATCTGGTGCGGCGCGAGGCGGATCAAATCTATGTCGGCAAAAAACGTGACTATCATTCCGTGCGGCAGGAAGAGATCAACCAGACGTTGGCCGATCTTGCCAAACAGGGCAAGCGTGTAGTGCGTCTCAAAGGCGGCGACCCATTTATCTTTGGCCGTGGTGGCGAAGAGATCGCAACCCTTGCAGCGCAGGGGGTCCCCTTTCAGGTGGTGCCGGGGATAACGGCCGCGAGTGGTTGTGCCAGTTATGCAGGCATTCCGCTCACTCATCGTGACTATGCGCAGTCGGTGCGCTTTGTCACCGGTCAGCTAAAAGATGGCACTATCAATCTCGACTGGCACAGCCTCGCACAACCACAACAGACCATTGTGATCTACATGGGATTGCAGGGGCTGCCGGTGATCTGTGAGCAGTTGATCAAACACGGCGCAGCGGCATCACTGCCCGCGGCGTTGATACAGCAGGGCACTACCGTACATCAGCAGGTGCTCACCGGCACACTCGCCACGTTAGCGGATATTGTGGCGGGGCAGGAGGTGCAGGCGCCGACATTGTTGATTGTGGGCGAGGTGGTCTCCCTGCATGATAAGCTGGCATGGTTTAAACCGATAACAGTGGATTAATCAGGGAAAGCGTCGATATTTTTCTGGGGCAGCAGTAAGCGCATATATTTGGCCCGTAAAACCGGTTTATCGTAAAGCGATCTTATCGCGAAGATTTTCAAAGGAGATACAGATGGAACAACTTTCAGAAGATGGACTTGGCCTGCTATTTAGTTTCTGGACCGGTCTGGCCGTCGTCATTATCGTTTTACTCAAAACGTCAATAAAGCCCGTGCCGCAGAATAGTGCCTACGTGATTGAGCGCTTCGGTAAATACAATCGGACATTGGTTGCTGGATTAAATTTCATTATTCCCTTTATCGATAAAATCGCCTATGTACGTACGCTTAAAGAACAGGCGATTGATGTGCCGAGCCAGGCGGCGATCACCAAAGATAATATCGGATTGACGGTCGACGGTGTTTTATACCTCAAGGTGCTCGATCCCTACAAGGCGAGTTATGGGGTGGAGTTTTATGCCTTTGCTGTCACACAACTGGCGCAGACCACGATGCGTTCCGAGATCGGTAAGATGGCGCTTGATAAAACCTTTGAAGAGCGAGACTTGCTCAATATTGCGATCGTCAACGCCATCAATGAAGCCGCGGTTCCCTGGGGTGTACAGGTGTTGCGTTATGAAATCAAGGATATTGAACCGCCACGTAGCGTGCTGGAAGCGATGGAGCGGCAGATGAAGGCGGAGCGTGACAAGCGTGCCACCATCCTAGAGTCTGAAGGTGAACGTCAGGCGGCGATCAATGTGGCCGAGGGTGAAAAGCAGGCCAAGGTACTGACAGCCGAGGCGGATAGAATGGAACAAATTCTGAACGCGCAGGGGCAGGCGAAAGCGATAGAGCTGGTTGCTGAAGCAAAGGCCAATGCGATTCAAGTCATCGGCGAGGCAGCAGATAGTGCACCTGGACAGAAGGCGGTACAGCTCGACCTGGCAACGTTGGCGATTGAGGCAAAGCAAGCGATAGCAAAAGAATCTACTGTCGTGCTAATGGATGGCAAGTCGAGTGAAGCAGGCTCTACCGTTGCCGAGGCTGTTGCCATTGTGAGTGCGATGAATCAAAGCGGGGCTTTTTCTTCTGAAAATAGAGTGAGCTGATTATGGTTGAGTTTTTTAATAATAATATTCACAGTTTCTGGTTTGCCGTTGGCTTCCTGTTATTGATTATCGAAGCGCTGGCGCTGGGTTTTTCTACCGGCTTTGTGTTGTTCCTCGGCTTCGGTGCGCTGATCACGGGGGGGGCGATCTGGTTTGGGCTGGTGCCCGCTACGTGGCTTGCCAGTATTGCCACCTTTGGCGTCAGTTCAGTGCTCATTTCGGCGGCGCTGTGGAAACCGCTGAAATGGATACAGCACAACAGCAAGGCGCCCAAAAAAGATAATACCAGTGACATTATCGGCCTGAAGTTCAGGCTGGATGACGACATCACCACCACCGCGCCGGGAACCACGCGTTACTCCGGCATTGAGTGGCAGGTGGAAATCGATTTTGCTTCAGAGGCTAAAGAGATTAGTGCCGGAACGACAGTGGTCGTGGTGTCGGTCGATGCCGGTAAATTCAGGGTGATTGTCACCGAATAATCTAAATTCGGCAGAGAACCCGATTGTATCTTCGTGATTGCGCCTGCATTGCTTCTGCCCCAGGCGCAATCAACCTCTTCAACGCTTGCAAATGTAAGCCCAATTTCGTTATTGTGCCCTCTGGCAGAAATTATTAATTGTGCTTAAGTGGTTCGCCGGATAACGAGCGGAGCTGACGACGCATTTCATCATATTTTAATAAGGATACATTTAATGTTATCGCAGGTTTTTTCGGTGGCGAATCAGAAAGGTGGCACTGGCAAAACCACGCTAAGCATGAACCTTGCTGCGGGCCTGTCGCGGCGTGGGCGTACCCTGATTATCGATGCCGACCCGCAAGGCTCAGCCAGTCAGTGGGCGGGGCTTTCACCCGATGAGCGTCCATTTCCTGTTTCAGTGATTTCGATTGCCAGCAATCTGGCGCGTGAAATCACCCGTATGCGAGAGGATTACCAATACATCGTGGTTGACTGCCCGCCGACCCTGGAAACGGGCGTGGCGCAGTCGGCGATGACCGTCTCTGATAAAGTGTTGATCCCAATCCTGCCATCCCCGATCGATTTATGGGCCAGCGTGCGTCTCGCGGAAGCGATTGAACAGGTTAAAATTTATAACGCCAAATTAGCGCCGCGTATTCTGATCAATCAGTTAGAACCGCGTAGCGCAATGTCGAAGGGCATGTGCGAGGCGTTGGATGAGTTTGATATCCCCGCACTGGAGGGCTGTTTACGAAGACGAGCCATCTATCGAAATTCGGCTCTGGAAGGATCAAGTGTATACTGCATGGGCAAACGCGGTGAACCCGCTACCCAGGAACTTGAAGTGCTCATAGAGGAATTATTGATATCATGACAAACGAATATGGTTCAAAACTGGCAAACAGTGTTCGTCAGGCAAAAGAAAAGAAAGCAGAGGGACAGGCCGAGACATCAGCAAAGGCACCCGCCGCTGCTCCTGCACCATCTAAAGCAAAAGCTGAACGTCCGTTAGCGGCATTGTCATCAAATCGTGTCTGGCCTGATTAATAAAATCAAAGGGCCAGTGCTAAGGGTTAAGTAATCAATAAAAGGGGCTGACGATGACAGCCCCTTTTTTATGATTTATTAAACCAGTCAGGCGTAAAAAACAGTTCGATTAAAATAAGCTTTTTTCATCGTTAATATTAAATGGAGGTTGCGGATATGAAGGCGCTCTATACAACGAAGTCGGTTTCAACGGGTGGTCGTGATGGCAGCACACGTTCTGAGGATGGAGAACTAGACCTCGCGTTAAGTGTTCCAAAAGAACTGGGTGGCCCGGGTGGTGACGGCACAAATCCGGAGCAGTTATTCGCATGCGGTTATTCTGCCTGCTTTATCGGTGCGATAAAATTTGTTGCCGAACAGGATAAAATTAAAGTCTCACCAGACATCAGTATCGAAGCAACTGTGGGCATCGGGCTTAATACTGAAGGCGAGGGCTTTTCAATTTCTGTCGATATGCTGATTGATATCCCCGGTATGGAAAAAACCGCAGCCGAAGCGCTGGTTGCAAAGGCACATTTAGTCTGCCCGTACTCCAATGCCACGCGCAATAATATACCGGTGACGTTAACGATCAAGTAATTATCAAAGGTGTTCATGTTCAATGGTGCCGTGGGTAATGCTTTTAGATAGCAAAGGATCACTCCATCGATGAAAGTAAGTCTCGTGAAGCGTGCGCAAGCGCAAAGGGAAAACGACAGGGACGTTGTGTCACAACAGGCTCAGGCGCTACGCGCAGAGGGCTTTGACAATCGCCCCGAATTTGCTGCGCAACGGCAGTTGATTAATCAATTGCAGCACGCCCCGCTGGTGCCTGCGTTCTCTACTGCAAATCGCACGTCCGGTATCGATAAAAATGGATTAGTTCAACGTAAAATCTATATTGGCCGTGGCGCTAAAGATCCGATTGCCGAAGATGGAGAAACCGCCAATGAACTGCGTGCCGATGCAAAGAAAGACCCCTATCCTTCCTATTTTCCACATATGATCCTGGAGCCTGCGCTAACAGAGTGGGAAAATCCCGTACGCGCAGCACGGCAAGAAGATGTGTTGCCCATGTTGGCAGCAGGCACCCCAAGTGGTGATGCACTTGCAAGCTCATTCCGTGAAGGCGACAAACTCTACGGTATGGAGAAGGCGCGAAAGGGGCATACACAACCGAGAGGCCGCAAAGGCATCGGCACCCCTCACCCAACGGTAGATAGCATGAATAATGCATTGGGCGTTGGTAGAGGGGGCATTAATATTCATGGAAAGCTGGATAAGGAAACCGCGACTTATGGTGAAGGATTAAAAGCACGCGGCCCTGATTTAAGTTCGAAAGATAGCAATGTGAATTTCAAGGAAGCCTGTAAAAAGGCGGTGGAATACATCACCAAAGATACCGATGGCTTTATTCATTTCGAGCTTGATAAGCTGGATGTCGCTGCGGTGGTCACCAAAAAATTTGATAGCATTACCGGGGCTGAATTAAGAAAAATATTCAGAGAGGTGGTGAGAGCCGAGTGGGCTACTAAGCATGGACAAGAGCGCGAGAGCCGCCTGGACCTGAGTAAAATACGTTTTTATATGAGAGGGGCGGAAGTGCCTGCACCGTGGGAGCAAGAGCCAGAGTTGTGGCGTGAGTATAAAGAACATCGGGTGCGAGCGAGGGATCGGCATTTTGGGGTGGGGTAGTATTGGGGTAATTTAGTTAGTGCGTCGTTAACTCTATTTATAGTTTTCGTTGTATTGATTGGTAGGTCGGGGAGTGGATTTTAAAATGTACAGATCCTTGATTACTTTGATTAAAAGATTAGCTACGTAATATTGAGATGTAATGGATCATATAGAAAACTTAAATAAAAGCCTTGAGGAGTGGGCTAAGTGTGTGAAGCTTACCACGCACCAAGAATTAGCAAAAGCTAGCTTTCTTGCCATACTTAAAACTAATTCTGTTGTTAGTGGGTTTTCTATTTGGCTATTGCTTATATCAGGAGCAGCCACCACATTAATAATTACTAAGCTAGCGGATATCTCGACAATAATTTCGTCTGCTTCAATACAGTCAGTTCTTGTTATATTGATACTGTCTGCAATAGCTGGATTTTTTGTAAAAGCTATCTCTCTATATATCGATATTTTCCTTCAGATAAACGAAAATATTAGTGAGCTGTTTTCTACAACACTGAAAGAGCACGACTCTCAGGGAGAAAAAATGGAAGCAGTGGCAGGAAACTTAACTGACGCTCCTGATATGGAAATAGACTTCAATCTCGTTTTAAACGAGTTTACGGAGCCACTTCCAGCGTGGTATCGGACAAAAGTTTTTAAAGCGGCAGAAGAAACTGCGAAGGATCCTTTGTGGGGGTACAAAAGATATGCAAAACTATTACTCGGCATGGGTATAGCAGCAGTTTTTCAGGTAGCACTATTTATACTTTGCGTGTTTGTAGTTGTTGTTTCAATATAGTGTACAAATACTTGGGGCCAGAGTAAAAATAAACGACCGTATTTTGGGTTAGTATGTAGCCCGAGTTGTGCTTCAAAATCTGCATTCACCCAGCCTACGCACTTATGTAAGCACCCTTCGGACCAGGCACCTTTGTGCTAATATTTGGGGTGCCAATGAAATTGACTCAAAAAGTTGGTCGGCTCAATCGAAGTGCGTAATAAGCCCTATATTCATAAATGTAATGTTATCACCGTCAATATCATGAATCTCGTACTCACCCCGGAAGCCAATATTATTTGTTAAGTCATATTGCATGCCGATGCCATAATGAAGGCCAGTGCCACTATCCTCAGCAGAATCAGGAGCAAGATTGGTTACCCCCTCTACCGTCCACATACTCAGCCCTAGTCTTCCAAATAGCGATATAGAAGAGGATAGGTTTTTTTTGTAGAGACCACTTAATGTTACAGCCCTTGCCCCAATTTTAACCGTCTCGTCCTCAGAAAAAACATACAATGTATTATCGATTACAATTTGCTCACCAGTTGTTCCCGCTAGCGTAGTATCGCCAAATTCATTAAACGAGAACTCAAATCCAAAATCATTATCGAAGTCGAGGCCAAATAAAAATTTAAACCCCATATCTTCTTCATCGAGGTTTGCCGTTGTTGACGTAATTCC
>CALZIG010000022.1 GCA_945787585.1 uncultured Gammaproteobacteria bacterium
GCCACGAGGTGCACCTTCCAGCAGCAGCTCTGATATTCGAGGCCAGAAAAGGACTCAATGGTCTGCTCATCGAGTAGCGACTGTGTCCAGCGCCCGACAAAATGCCAACGTTGCGTATACGGCAGTGGCCACAACATCGACACATCCACCTGCTCCTGAGTGGCGTTGCGATAGCGGTAACCGACATTGAAAATGCGTCGTGATGACGGTTTATAGCGCAACTGCAACGCCCCGCGGGAGGTCTCATGGGCGTTGATATCCCACTGGTAATCGGCGTCGAGTGCGACATCATTACGCAGATAGGCGGTGGCTTCGGCGACAATATCAGACTCTTTACTACGGTCGATCACATTCCCGTTAAGTCCCACCTCTCGATCCTGAAAATAGAAGATCTGTCCGAGACTGGCATTCAAGCGCTCTTTTCCTGTGTCATGCTCAATCATACGGGTGGTGAGCGCTGCGGTGAGCTGACTGGTATCACCAACACGATCGACACCACTGAAACGATTGGTGGAAAACAGGCGGGTAAAATTAAAATCTGACGCACCACTATCAAACAGTGGCAAGCTACTCTGATCCCGATAGGGGACATATAGATAAAACAGGCGCGGTTCCAGCGTATGCAGGTAATGGCGCGATGCGATTTCAGTATCGCGCTCAAAAAAGAGGCCGCTGTCCAGCGTCAGCAGTGGCACGGTGCGATTCAGACGCACTTCGTTACCGAGTGACTGATTGTTCAATGCATAAGTGGTGGTTTGCAGCTTCAGCGCTGGCGTCAGGTAACTCGCGGCGGTGCTCATTGGATAACTGATCTGCGGCTGTAGATCGAGACGGCTGCCGGTGAGGCTATCGGTACGATCGAAATAGACATATTCACCACTGAGACTATAGTGTAATTGGTCATCTCTGACTGGCAGCAAACTATTAAAAGTCACCTGCGGCAGTCGCTGATAGGGACGTGCACTGCCAGTAATAGACGCATCCACGGTCTGATAGGCCTGTAGCCGCAGGCGACTCTGCCAGGTATCTCCGAGATAGTCGAGGCCAGCAGTCCGCGCTAAATGGGTGGTACTGGAGAGACTCAGGCTGTTGCTAAAGTCACCGAGATAATCCAGATCGGTGACATAATTCAGATCGATACTGGTTGTCAGGCGCGGTGCGAGCCGCCCCTCATGTCGATATTTTGCCTGCCCTCGCTCTTTGCCCACCAGCTTGTCATCCGCCAGATAATCGAGGTTGAGGGTGCCGTAGTGGCGCGCCGTCAGAAAGCGGTATTCATTCCCCAGCATCGTGCCGCGTTTGGAGATGTAACGCGGCGTAATCGTCGCATCGCGTTGTGGGGCGAGGTTTAAATAGTAGGGCACACTGATATCGGTACCGGAGATCTCCGAGTTACGAAACGAAGGGGGCAGCAGCCCTGACTTCCGGCGGTCATCGATCGGAAATGAGATATAAGGCAGATAGAAAAAGGGCACATGCATAAACGACAACACCGCATGCTGGGCGCTACCAACACCACTCTCACGGTCCAGCTTCACTTTACTTGAACGCAGCAGCCAGTCCTCCCTACCGGGATCACAGGTGGTGTACGTCGTCCCTTCCAGTACCGTGACATCCTCAGACTCAAAGATGATCCGCTCCGCATCACCACGCGCATGTTTGCTGCGCATCTGAAAACTGGCATTATCAATATTGCCACTGGAGTTGCCGAGATTAATAGAACCGCTCTCACCTGAAAACGTCGCATCCGGGGTCGTAAAAAAAAGGCCATTTTCGGCATCGAGCCGCTCTTCACTCTTATAGTAACGTGCGCTTTCAGAACGCAACAGCTGATTGGCGCGGACAATCTCAACGCCCCCTTCCATCTCATAGATCTCCTGTCCGATCGCACGGCCTTCGTCAGCGGTAATCACCGTTTTCTCGCCGAGGATCTCATCTCCACTATGAAAAGGAGCAAGATGATGGCGACACAGCTGCCACTCATTCGCGCCCGCCTGGGCGCTATAAACCCCAGCACAAAGAAGGCTCGGAAACAGGAGTGCGCTTAAGGTGCGGTGGAACCATGCCGACTTAAATGACTCAGAACTAGACAGACTACCGCCACCATTTTTCTGGCACGACTGTTTCTCGGGCTGAATTGAGTGGTAAGGTATGCGCAAGACGATTCTTAAAGTTAGGTTAAATAACAGATATGGTAACTGTATGAGTGATGCGGATATACAAGTCAAAAAAATATCATCAAAGTATATCCTGATTCTCATTCTCTGTGTGATTTCCGTGATTGCCGTGCTGATCATCACCACTCCGCAAAAAAAACCGCTACTGCGCGAGATTCCACCCACTCAGGTGAGTTTGCAGGCGATTGAGCAGCGCACGGTTCAGCCACTCGAACAGGTCAGCGGTCATCTTCAGCCTGTACGCAGCAGCACGCTTCGCTTTGAGCTTTCGGGGCAGATTACGGCCAGACATGTCGACCCAGGCGCCCGGGTCAGTGCGGGACAGCGATTGATTTCGTTACACGACGCTGACCAGCAGGACGCCCTGGCCGAGGCTCAGGCACAGCTGTCGCAGGAACAACAGGCGATCAAACGGGATCAGCGCATGCTCAAGCTGGTCAGTGAAAACCGTGAACTACAGGCACGCGAAGTGGCGCGACTCAACCAGCTGGGTCAGAAATCGCTCGCGTCAATGTCACTCCGAGACAGTGCCAATCAACTGTTGCTGCAACAACAGCGCGAAGAAGAACAGCTTAAATACAGCGTCGAAACCAGCCAGGCACGGCTGGCGCTAAAGCGTGCGGCGGTGCGGCGCGCCGAGCGCAACGTCGCACGCACAACGCTCATCGCGCCCTATGCTGGCGTGGTGAATGCCGTACATGTTGAGGCTGGCGATTATGTCACCCCCAGTCAGGTCGCCGTGACGTTATTACAGCTTGATCAGCTCGATCTCAATCTTGATGTCAATGGCACCACCGCCGCGATGTTACAACTGCGCCAGCAGGTATCGGTCACGATTGGCAGCAAACAGCGCAACGGCGAGATCATTGCGCTCCAGGCCAGCCCTGATATGGAGACATTCACTCATGCGGTGCGCATTCGACTCGATGGCAATGGCCTGCAAGCGGGCGCGCAGGCAACGGCATCACTCAAGCTGAGCGAACTCGCCAATGCACTGGTGGTACCGGTGACAGCCATCCTGCGCCACAACGATCAAAGTTTCGTCTTTACCGCCGAGGCTGGCACACTACGCCGCGTCCCTATTAAGCTTCTCGTGCGTGATGGGCAACAGCAGGTGATCAGTGGCGAACTCCACCCAGGCGAAATGGTGGTAGCGCGCGATGTCGCTTTCCTGACCGATGGCCAGTCAGTCGCGTTTGAGTAACCGACATTAATCCCATTCAAATTAACTTCGCATGCGCCTGATCCGTTTCAGTATCGATAATCCACTCATCACCAACCTTATGTTGGTGATGATACTGCTGATGGGCGTCCTCTCATGGTATCAGCTACCACAGGAGATGTTTCCAGTGGTCGAGATGGACAAAGTCAAGATCACCACCATCTATAAAGGCACCTCGCCGGAAGAGATGGAGCGGCTGGTGAGCCTGCCAATCGAAGAGGAGTTTGATGACATGGTGGAGATCGATGTCATCACCTCGACCAGCAGCGAGGGCCTGTCGACGATTATTATCGATCTAAAATCCGGCACCGATGTCTCCGAGTTTGTTGACGATGCGCGTTCTGTACTGGAGCGTATTACCGATCTGCCGGACGATGCGGAGCGTCCCGAATTGAGCCGTATGAAATCACGCATCCCCGTGATCAGCGTAGCACTCTACGGTGATGTCTCGCGCAGTCACCTGTTTGAACTGGCGGAAGATGTTAAACGTCGCCTGCTCGCTATTCCCGGCGTCGCCAGTGCCGGTATCTCAGGCAATCGTGAGTGGGAGCTGTGGGTCGAAGTCGACCCATCCCGACTGGCACTGCATAACGTCGCCCTGTCACACATCACGCAGGTGCTACGCAACAATCTTGATGACCTGCCCGGCGGTTCGATCAAGGCCGATGAAGGTGACATCCTGCTGCGCGGCAAAGGGGTGCGTCCCGAAGCCGAGGCGATTTCGCAACTGGTGCTGCGCCATAGCGCCAATGGCGGCGAACTGCTACTCGGCGAAGTCGCAAAGATCAGCGTACGGCTCGAAGAGCCGCGCACACTGGCACGCTTTAACGGTCGTTCATCGGTCAATATGATTGTCACTAAGACCGCTGAGTCATCAACCATTGAGATCTCTAAACAGGTGCGTCACCTGACTAATGAAATGCGCAGTGAATTACCCGCTTCGGTACAACTCGGCGCCTTCAGCGATCTTTCAATCTATGTAAAAACACGCCTTGAGACCGTCAAATCCTCCGGCGTGGTTGGCCTTGTACTGGTGCTATTATCACTGTATCTATTCCTCAACTTCCGCGTCGCACTGATCACCGCACTCGGTATCCCGGTCTCTTTTCTCTTCGCCGTGATCTTGATGAACTACTTCGGCGTCACCGTTAACATGGTGTCACTGTTTGCCTTCCTGGTGGTGCTGGGCATGGTGGTCGATGACGCCATCATCGTCACTGAAAACATCTACCGCCATATGGAAAATGGTGTGCCGGCCGAGCGCGCCGCCGTCATCGGCGCACGCGAAGTCTACTGGCCGGTAGTGGCCTCGACCGCCACCACCGTCGCCGCCTTTTTACCGATGTTTGCGATCGGCGGCACCATGGGGGCATTCATCTCTGTGATCCCGATCATCGTCATCTGTACCTTAATCGGCTCGCTGATAGAGGCCTTCGGCGTGCTGCCATCACATGCGCGGGAAATTCTTAAAGTCCGCCAGCACACACCACGCCCGAGCAAAATCGACTGGGCCAAATGGCTTGATCGCTACACCGGTTTTGTGCGCTGGTCACTCCACAACCGTTATTTCATGTGTGTTGTCATCATCAGCCTGCTGTTGATAACAGTCGTCGTCGCCAAGACACGCAGTTCCTTTGAGCTATTTGGCCCGGTCGACTCCGGGCAGTTTTTCATCAACGCCGAAGCACCCAACACCTATAGCCTGGAAGACACTGCACAACTGGCAGCACTGATGGAGCAGCAGGTTTTTGATGCCCTGGACGAGGACGAGCTGGAAAGCACACTGACCAATGTCGGCGTCACTATCATCGATTTCAACACGGTAAAATTCGATAGTAACTATATTCAATTAGTGATCGATCTCAAAAAACCGCTGCCAGAAGGATTCATTGATCGCTGGGTCTCACCTGTTGTCAGCTTGCGTTTTGACTGGGATGGTACTCGTGAACGCAGCACTAGCGAGATCATCAACTTGCTTCGCGAACGGTTACAGCGGATCGCGGGCATTCAGCGTCTTTCAATCCTGAGGCCCGCGGGTGGACCGGCCGGTGCGGATATCGAAATTGGTGTCGTCGGCAAGGATTTCGATCTGCTGCGTGAAATCGGTGAAGAGGTCAAACAGGAGTTACAGACACTGCCCGGCGTCTACGACATCCGGCAGGACCTCGAACCCGGCAAGCTTGAATATCAATACACGCTCAATGATCGCGGTCGCCAGCTGGGTCTGACACAGGCACGCCTTGCCGAAGCGATTCGCGGTGGTTATCAGGGCATTGAAGTCGCCCACGTGACACGCAATAACAAGCGACTGCCGGTGCGCGTGATCTACCCCGAATCGGTGCGCCAACAGGCAGCCACACTGGGGCAACAGCGCATCGTGCTCGACAGTGGTAAAACCGTCTATTTCGAAGATGTCGCTGATATCAAATTCGGGCGAAGTTTTGACTCTGTTAAACGGCGTGATATGCAGCGCCTCGCCACGGTCACCGCGGAGGTTGATGCCGACGTGACCACACCGATAGAGGTGAGTAACTATATCCAGCAAAAGTTTAGCGACCTTTCACAGCGCCACCCCGGCATTGAACTGGTATTTATGGGCGAAAAACGGGAGGCGACTGAATCGATGCGCGATATGTTGAGCGCCTTCATCATCGCACTGGCGTTGATCTTCTTCATTCTTGCGGCGTTGTTTAAATCACTGCTCGATCCACTGGTGGTGATGTTTGCGATTCCGTTTGGCGTCATCGGCGTTATCGTCGGTCACTTTGTGATGGGCTTTCATCTGCAGTTTCTATCGATGGTCGGTTTTCTCGCGCTGGCCGGGATCATCGTCAACGATTCGCTCATTCTGGTCGACTTTGCCAAAAAGATGCGTGCCAAAGGCGAAGAGCGCATTGAAGCGATGGTTGAAGCCGGCAGAGTCCGCGCGCGGCCTATCCTGCTGACCAGTGTTACCACCTTCCTCGGCATTTCACCGCTGATCTTTTTTTCTACCGGGCAGACCGCATTCCTCGCACCGATGGCGGTGAGCCTCGGTTTTGGATTACTGTTTGCCACGGTGCTGATCCTGATCGGCGTGCCGTGCTTCTACATGGTGGCCGATGATCTGCGTACAAAAAGCATCCATCTATTTCGACGCCTATTGGGCAGCGACACACAGGAGAATAGCAGTGCAGGATGATCAACGACTGATCGATCTACAGTCATGGGTGAGGGATGATCTCGGTATTGCGTTTGACGAAATCGCACCTGCCTCGGGCGACGCCAGTTTTCGGCGCTACTTCCGCATTCAACACGCTGGCGAAAGCCTGATTGTGATGGACGCCCCGCCAGAAAAAGAAGACTGCGTACCGTTTATCAACATTGCCAGTGCGATGGGCAAACTAGGGCTCAACGTGCCGCGCATTATCGAGCAGAACCTTGAACAGGGTTATCTGTTGCTCTCTGATCTTGGTAATACTCAATATCTCGACCGGCTAACTGTTGACAGCGTTGAACGTCTCTATGGAGACGCCTTCGATGCGCTGCTGTTATTGCATGCCACCACTGAACACCGAACGCAACTACCTCCCTATGACCACGCGCTGTTGATGCGCGAGATGGAGCTGATGCGCGAGTGGTATATTGAAAAACACCTCGGCATTACACTCAGCAACATGCAGCACAACGTACTTGATGAGACCTTTGAGCGACTGGCACAGTCGGCGCTAGCACAGCCGCAGGTGTGGGTACATCGTGACTACCACTCGCGCAATTTGATGGTGCTGGAAAATGACAACCCCGGTGTACTCGATTTTCAGGACGCAGTGATCGGCCCAATTACATATGACCTCGTCTCGTTACTAAAAGATTGTTACATCACGTGGCCGCGTGAACAGGTACTTGCGTGGGTACGTGGCTACTATCAACGCCTGCTGGAAAACGGTCTCATCGATAAAACAGGTGAAACGCAGTTCATCAAGTGGTTTGATTTTATGGGGGCACAACGCCACCTGAAGGTAGTCGGTATTTTTTCACGCCTCGATATGCGGGATGACAAACCAGGGTATCTTAAAGATATTCCGCGCACGTTGGCTTATATACTAGAGGTGTGTGAACTGTATGACGAACTTAAGCCATTGAACAAGTTACTCGCCGAAATCACATCCAGATAACATAGCGCTGTTCGGTACGGAGCGCGTAGTGGTGATGGTAGCGAAGTGTTTCGCGCACCTGATTCATCAGGCGAGTAGCTCTAGGTGTGTATTGGCTGCGAGTACTGCGTTTTCCTTCAGAGATAGAAACCTCCTTGTGCCTTGCTGATTCTTCCTATTACGTGAATATTGATAATATGAAGAATGGCATAATTATGCTAGTTTTGCTATTTACAGCAGGAATTGCAAGGGAAATGTTATTGGATTATTGTGCAATTTATTCTGCATTTACCCTTATATATCATAATAGGCAGAATGACGATTATGATATATAAGCAAGTTAGGCATACGAAATGAAAAAAGACGATCAAATACCGCCACAAGGAGATGCAAGATATCGCACTCACAGATCTGTTAAGTGCTATGTCGCAGAATTAGAATGCGGTACTAAGTGGTGTACTTGGTACTTTTCAAAATCCATTGAACGAGTTGTGTATTTGTTTCCTGGCAATATTGAAAAAGTGGTTTATAAAAACAGGTTCTATGACCTCAAGCCTGCTCATGAAATGGAATTAACAATTGTCAGACACCTTAACGACAAAGGGGCAGTTAACCTTGCTGGGATACACCTAGCTAACTATGAGAAGGATAAATCATTCGAGCCATACCCGTTTATTGATATCACTGACGAAGACACATATAAAACCTATCAAAGTCTAAGAGCAGAGTGGCTTCAACCAGAAGAGTTTAAAAATGCCTAATCGGGTAACCGGGGGTCTCTAACCCCCAACACGTAAGGTGTACAAAGTAGGGCGTCAATAAGCGATAGCGCATTGCGCCGTATGTTGTGACGTTATGAAAAACCCGGTGGGTTATCGAGATTGTGCTTCATTCGGCGCAATGCCCGTTGGTTATTGCGCCCTACGGACTGGTCAACTCAACCGTTACACGTCATGATTAAACGAACCATCGCAACAATATTATTGATATTTTCAAGTTTCTGCTTAGGAGGTAGTGTGCAAGAAGGTAAAGAGGAATCCCAAGAGCTAATGGACGCAGTTCTACCGCTTGCTGAAAAATTACTAACTGAGCATGGCGAGTTTTTTCCTTATGGCGGTGCAATGACCCCAGAAGGAAAAATTGTAAGTGTGGCAGCCTATGATGGTGACGAACACCCGCCATCTTCAGAGGTCATAGACATGCTTCACAAGGCGTTTCATACAGCCGTTAAGAATAAAGAATATAAAGCTACAGCTCTTATTTATGATGTTAGGGTTCAATTAGCCAATGGCGAACCTTCAGATGCGCTAGCAATCGAACTGGATCATGAGTCAGGTTATTCTGTCGTTGTTCTGCTCCCGTACACATTAAGCAATGGTCAGCTTCAATACGGTGAAATTTCAGCGCAAGCAGGTAAGGGTAATGTATTCCAGTAGCAAGCAACGTGTAACAAGCGGCTACACCGGGAAAATTTTCGCTGTGAGCCGGGCGTTATGCATCAAACTGGAGGGTGTGTCATGTACTACATAGTAGAAACAGATAAATCATTTGAAAATGCAGTAAGCGATCTTGAGGCAGCTGTTAAAAATCATGCATTTGGGGTGTTACATATACATGATTTGGGAGCAACCTTAAGGAGCAAGGGTATTGCATTCGAAGAGCAGTGCAAGATCTTTGAAGTCTGTAATCCAGGGCAGGCAGCAAAGGTTCTATCAATCGATATGCGGCTTAACATGGCGTTACCTTGTAGAATCTCAGTGTTCACTGAGAATGCTAAAACAATAATTGGCCTTATTAAGCCAGCGCAAATGCTTTCAGCGCTGTCCCAGGATGAGTCACTATTACAAATTGCTACAGAGGTAGAAGCAACAATAATAAAAATGATTGATGAAGCGAAATAATGCTTTACTCAAACAGGGCCTGTTTTATAAGCACATGACATCTAAACCACCAATTAGGCGCCCATCTTTCAAAAATGATA
>CALZIG010000023.1 GCA_945787585.1 uncultured Gammaproteobacteria bacterium
ACTCAGGGTGACGACGATGCCGCCGTCTTCGAGGCCGGTGTCGTTGCTGAGTACGTTAAGGGTGGCCGTTGTGTCTTCGGCGGTGGTCAGCGTATCCGCATTGGCGACGGGGAGGTGGTCAACGGGGGTTGGCGCAGGTTCGGGCGCGCTATTTTCACTGTATTCAATGTGTAGCTGAGGCGCGAGTGCAGTAGAACCGTAACTGGCGAGCGTACCATCATAAGATTTTGCGGTGCGTGTGCCACTGCCATAGATGATAAATGCAATATGATTATTCGCCTGCCAGTTTTCTAAATTGATGACTTCCTGTATCAGCGCGCTGAGGTCGGGGGTGCGTTCGGAAAAGCCGTTGTGACCCACGGTATTCCAGGAGTGGGGTGTCCAATTAATCGTTGAAGGCGTCAGGGGTCGTGATGAGATATCCAGGGCATTGCTGGCAAAGGGTGCTGCATCGTTGCGGTATTCAGCATTTATGTAGAGGTTTGATGAGCCGCTTGAGGCCTTATCGGCTGTAAACTGTATATAGGCTCTGGTGATAGTTCTATTGCTGGGGATATTGACCGCAAAACGTAGCCCAATGCGTTGATCTCCATTACCGTTATCATCAAAACTAATGGGGAGGTTACGGCTCAAAAGATCCACATTTCCAGTCGACATCGCCTCACGGGCATCATCAGAGGGGTTAGCAATGGGCGTGATGCTAGTGATAGCGGTGGCCGCTGACACATTGAAAAGACTTACCATAAAGAGTGAACACAACCAGAGTATTTTCGTAGTGAAAAGCTTGCGAGCGATGGTTGAACGGTAATTGTTTTTCAAAATTTGTTTTTGCATTGTCATAATTTACAACTTATTTATGTGGGCGATTGTTTGGCGTAAACGTAATAAATTCGTTTTTCTGGTCCATTTTTGTATGCGCATCTTCAATAAGATGCCTATGCAATGCAGGGACCACTGGTATTTAATGGGATGGAGATGGCGCTGCCTGAGCGGCATTTAACAATGGAGTGACCATCGTGGTTGGTGGTGCGGGTAATGGGTCTGCATGCGTGTAAACAATGTTCAATTTTTTGACGGAAACATTATTGGTTAGACAAAATAATTCAACTGACTTCTTGCTTGACTGTGATGTCGGGCATGTTGTCCTTGTTTGCATAAATAGTTCTCTCAATTAAGGCAATAATGCGATGGCGAAACTATGCTGGTATTTCAAATCTATTATTGAGAACTACATCACAAACGAGACTGATACTTTAAATAGGATAATGTATTTTGCTAAGCGTTTTATGAAGTATTAACTCATGCTTGCATGGTTTCGCCTGTAGTGATAAGTCTGTTCGTATCAGTCTGATTGGTTTGGTTGAGGCAATATGTTCTTTAATAATGTAAATTGCGTTCTTCATCAGAGGTGGTATTGGGTTGCGTTAAGTCTAAACGGTATAGCGGCACGATGTCTGTCGATAATTCGATGATGGTTGCAATGAAAGGGCAAAAACATTCTGCTACGGTGTTAGGCATCAAGATTGATTGGCACACTATATCAACTACAGAGATACAGTTAAGGTGGATACGGGATCGCCTCTGCCTCAGAACAGCAACGAGCAGTTGCTGAAGAGATTATAACGATAATTCAAAACTCTTCCGTGCAAACAGCACAGGGTGTGTAGCGCACGGCAGCGGCCAGCAGTGAGATGCTGAGTCTCACTGCGCGACTGGAAGCATTGGTGAAGCAGTTTCGAGTATAGCGTTATCGACTGCTAGCCAGGTCTGACCGAACCGGGTCGGACCGCTTACGTGTTTATTGACCTTTTTCTATTTTCGCCCACGTATCCCGTAATGTCACCGTACGGTTGTAGACCGGTTTGTTACCGGCCTGATCCATCGGATCAAGGCAATAGTAGCCCTCACGTTCAAACTGGAACTGTTCACCCGCAGTGGCCTCAGCCAGTGTTGGTTCGAGATAGCAGTTTGTAAGTGTCAGCAGTGACTGCGGGTTGAGGTGATTGATATACGTTTTGCCATCTTTGCTATTGTCCGGGGTGGGGTGATTAAACAACCGGTCGTAAAGGCGTACTTCGGCTTCGATCGCATGTTTTGCAGACACCCAGTGAATCACGCCCTTGACCTTGCGCCCTTCAGGATTCTTTCCGTGAGTATCAGCATCATAGGTGCAATGAAGCTCGATGACGTTATCATCAGCGTCTTTAATCACTTCGTCACAGCGGATAACATAAGCGTTTCGTAGCCGTACTTCACCGCCGGGAATGAGTCGTTTATATTTCTTTGGCGGAACCTCTTTGAAGTCTTCCTGATCGATATAGAGTTCACGTCCAAACGGTAGTTTGCGCATGCCATAGCTTTCATCCTGCGGATGATTGGCCGCTTCTAATTCTTCGAATTGATCTTCAGGATAGTTGGTGATCACTACCTTTAACGGATGCAATACCGCCATGCGGCGCGGTGCATTTTTGTTGAGGTCGTCCCGAATACAGCCTTCTAATACGGCCATCTCAACCACATTTTCAGATTTGGTGACGCCGATGCGCTGGCAAAACTCACGCAGCGCAGCAGGGGTGCAGCCGCGACGACGCAACCCGGCGATGGTCGGCATGCGGGGGTCATCCCACCCTTCGACATGGCCATGTTCAACCAGCTCGGTCAGTTTACGTTTGCTGGTCACCGTGTGTTCAAGGTTGAGGCGTGAAAACTCGATCTGCTGTGGGTGGTTTTCTGTTTCGAGCGTGTCTAAAAACCAGTTATAAAGTGGGCGGTGATCTTCGAATTCGAGTGTACAGACCGAGTGGGTGATGCCTTCCAGTGCATCAGAAATACAGTGGGTGAAGTCATACATGGGATAGAGACACCACGCAGCGCCGGTCTGGTGGTGTACCACACCGTGGCGAATCCGATAGAGCGTGGGGTCTCGCATGTTGATGTTGGGTGAGGCCATATCGATCTTCGCCCGCAGTACTTTGCTGCCGTCTTCAAATTCACCCGCTTTCATGCGGGCAAACAGATCTATATTTTCTGCAACGGTGCGTTCACGATAGGGGCTGTCTTTGCCCGCTTCGGTCAGGGTGCCGCGATAGGCGCGCATCTCTTCGGCGTTGAGATCACAGACGTAAGCCTTCTCTTTTTTGATCAGCTCTACGGCGAAGTCATACAGTGCATCAAAATAGTCGGACGAAAAATAGACCTTGTCGCCCCAGTCACAACCGAGCCATGCAACGTCTTGTTTGATCGCCTCAACGAATTCGATGTTCTCTTTATGCGGGTTGGTGTCATCAAAGCGGAGGTTGCAGCTGCCGTTGTAATCTTCCGCAAGACCAAAGTTCAACAGGATTGATTTGGCATGACCGATATGCAGATAACCGTTAGGTTCAGGTGGGAAACGGGTCGCGACGCGTCCGCCGTTTTTATTATTTTTTAGGTCTTCATCGATGATGTGACGGATGAAATTGGATGGCTTTGATTCAATGTCGCTCATGCCGTGTGGCGTCCTTGTGTGCTGGATGTTGAGGCGGACTCACCATTGGGGAAGCTCCGCGATTCAAATTTGATGTGCCGATTATAGCCGAGAAGGGCTAGCTGCGTTAATCGTCAAGATGCAGGCTTTCTGCCGCGTAAAGTGTGTTTTGCAGTAGCGTTGCGCGGGTCATCGGGCCGACCCCGCCGGGCACTGGGGTAATCCAGCTGGCACGTTTGGCCGCGGCGTCATAATCGACATCACCGATCAGCTTACCGCTTTCGTTACGATTGATGCCGACATCAATCACGATTGCACCAGACTTAATCCATTCACCTTTCACGATGCCGGGTTTGCCCACCGCGACCACGACAATGTCGGCGCGTGAGACATGTTCATGGGTGTTTTTAGTGAAGCGATGACAGGTAGTGACGGTGCAGCCTGCGAGCAGTAACTCCAGCCCCATCGGGCGGCCGACGATATTGGAGGCGCCGACCACCACCGCTTCCATCCCCTGTATCTTTGCACCGGTATGCTCGAGCAAGGTCATGATGCCGTAGGGGGTGCAGGGGCGAAGCAATGGGGTGCGTTGCGTCAGACGACCGATATTGTAGGGATGAAAGCCATCGACGTCTTTATTCGGGTGGATCGTTTCAATAACCGTTTTGGGGTCGATATGTTTGGGCAGTGGCAGTTGCACCAGAATGCCGTCGATCTGATCGTCAACATTGAGCTGCTCGATAAGCGCCAGCAGTGCCGCCTGTGTGGTGTCTTCCGGCAGGTCATGCGATTTCGACACAAAGCCAACCTCGGCGCAGTCTTTACGTTTACTGTTGACGTAGACCTCTGAGGCCGGATCCTGACCAACCAGAATGACGGCGAGCCCCGGGGCGCGGATTCCCTCGGCGAGGCGCTTACCAACGCGCTGTTTGACGTTTTGACGAATCTGGCTGGCGATCGCCTTGCCATCGATGATTTTTGCGCTCATGCCTGTCACTGAAACCTGATTGAAACGAAGTCGCTATCCTACCTAAACTCCCCAATTTATTCGAGGCTTTATTCGGGGGGGCTAAGCGGGCTATTTTGTATTGCAAGATGTGCGGCGCCACAACATTTAATAAATGCCTGCGCCGCATTAGAAAGGGTGCGCTTGGGGTGGTGCACGATGCCGAGCATCCTTTTCGCTGAAAAATAGCCGTGGTGGGCGTACAGACTCTCATCGACCAGCGTCTCTGGTAGTACGCTCCATCCCTGGCCAATGGAGACCAGCATTTTGATGGTTTCAAGGTAATTGGTTTCAAGTCGCACGTTGAGTGCATGGCGCTGTTTTTTGAAATGATG
>CALZIG010000024.1 GCA_945787585.1 uncultured Gammaproteobacteria bacterium
AAGCGGTGAAAAGTCCGCGCCCTTACCGACGCCGCCGGCGATCAGCACCACCTTGCCTTCCAGCCCCCGCAGCGCTGCAACCGTTGCGCCGACATTGGTTCCTTTCGAATCGTTGAACCAGATGACGCCGTGCTTATCCGCAACCCACTGCATGCGATGTGGCAAGCCACTAAACTGTTTCAGTGCCGTCACAATCGAGGCTTCAGCAATACCGACGCTATCAGCCAGTGCTGCGGCCGCCAGTGCATTTGCGATATTGTGCATACCCTTAAGTGCAAGCTGATCAAGCGGCATTATCAGCCGATGTCCCTTTGCCAGATAGCTAACGCCCGCGTCGCAACGTATCCCGAAATCATTATCATCCGGCTCACCCATGCCAAACGAACAACCGTTTCGGCCACTCAAGTCAAGCTGACTGAGCACTTCATCATCACGGTTCCAGATTACAGTGCCGTCACCGCGGAAAATGCGCTGCTTGGCTTCCAGATAATGACCTACATCGTCGTAGCGATCGAGGTGATCGGGGCTAAGATTAAGAATCACCGCGGCGGCTGCATTCAATGCATGCGTCGTCTCCAGTTGAAAGCTGGAAAGTTCGAGTACATAAAAGTCAGGTTCATCTGATTCAACAATCAGCGCCAATGCGGGCGTACCAATATTGCCCCCCATTGCGACCCGCTTGCCAGCAACAAGTAATATCTCATTCAACAGTGCCGTTACCGTGCTCTTGCCATTCGAGCCGGTAATCGCCAACACAGGTGCATTGACGTTACGTGCAAAAAGGTCAATATCACCGACCACCGTAACACCTACAGCAACAGCTGCAGCGATGGCGGGTGTTCGCAATGAGACACCGGGGCTCAATACAATTTCGTGACTTGCGATAAAAGTTGCCTCATCAAACGCCCCCAGCTGTACTTCTACTTCCGGTAATTCAGTACGCAGTCGCGCCAGCTCCGGTGGCGCTTCGCGGTTATCGACGACCAACAGCGGCACGTTGCGTGCGCTTAAAAAGCGCGCGCAGGAGAGGCCAGTCTTACCCAGACCGACAATCAAACTCCGTGGCTGTTGTGCATCATTCATTGCGTCGTCTTTTATTCCTTTCTTTTCAATCACGCCTTCACCAGGCAATCTTTCTGTTTTTGCGGTGCGTGCCATCTCGCCAATCTGTTGGTAGGCATGCGTCTCCATCGACCTCATCTCACCTTCAACGAAGCCAAACCAATCAACACCAGAATCACAGTGATAATCCAGAAGCGCACAATCACCCGTGGCTCAGGCCAACCCTTTAATTCAAAGTGGTGATGCAGCGGCGCCATACGGAAGACACGTTTACCGGTCAGTTTGTATGAGGCTACCTGTATCATCACCGAGGCAGTTTCCATGACAAAGACACCCCCCATAATGAGTAAAACGATCTCCTGCCGTACGATGATGGCAATCACGCCCAACGCGGCACCCAATGCAAGCGCGCCGACATCCCCCATAAACACCTGTGCTGGATGGGTGTTGAACCAGAGAAAACCGAGCCCGGCACCTGCGAGTGCGCCGCAGATGATGGCGACTTCACCGACGCCTGCCACATAAGGAATCCCGAGGTACTCCGCAAATTTCACATGCCCCGTTACATAGGCGAATATTCCCAGCGCACTCGCGACCATCACCGCCGGCATGATCGCCAACCCATCCAGTCCATCGGTGAGATTAACCGCATTACTGAAACCGACAATCATCAGATAGGCGAGTACGATGTACATAAGACCAAGATCAATCGCGACATCCTTTATAAAAGGCAGAATCAGCTGCGTTTCGACCGGTAGTGTTGCCGTTGCATATAAAAAGATCGCCGCCGCCAATCCGGCGATCGACTGCCACATAAACTTGCTACGCGCACTGAGCCCGTCTGAACTGCCACCGACAATCTTGCGGTAATCATCCACCCAACCAATCGCACCAAAGAGTAATGTGACAATCAATACCACCCACACATAACGATTACTAAGGTCGCCCCACAACAACGTGCTAATAGCGATTGCCACCAGAATTAGCGCACCGCCCATGGTCGGTGTGCCCGATTTAATCAGGTGAGTTTGCGGGCCGTCATCGCGAATGTTTTGTCCAATCTGGTTAGAGCTGAGTTTACGGATCATCACCGGTCCCACCACAAACGAGATCACCAGTGCCGTCAACACCCCAAGAATGGCACGCAGTGTTAAATACTGAAAGACCCCAAAACCACTATAGGTCTCTGCCAGGTAATTAGTCAGTAGTAGCAACATGCGTTAGCCTCCCGCCCCAACCGCGCGCGAGTGAACAACATCTTTACCCGCGCCCCCCTGTGATTGATGGGTCTCCAGCAGTGCGGCGACGACGCGCTCCATCTGCATGCTGCGCGACCCTTTAACCAACACGACCGTTTTCTTTTTATTCGTTGAAACTGTCATCTTCAGTGCGGCGATCAACGCTTCCTGGGTTGCGCAGTAATGAGCCGCGGCACCAAACGCCTGTGCTGCATGCTGTGCCTGTGCACCGACGGTAAAGAGCTGATCAATGCCACTATTAAGTGCCTGCTCACCCATCTGCTGATGCAATGATGCAGAAAGAGTACCCAGCTCACCCATATCACCCAACACCAGAATCTTTTCGCCAGTACCGTATTCATCCAGTGTATCCAGCGCCGCCTGCAGTGATGCGGGGTTGGCATTATAGGTATCATCGATCACCGTAACGCCGGCGATACTCTGTTTTACCTGCAACCTTCCACCCACGCTTCCGAGCGCCTGCAGGCCATCACGTACTACCGTCAATGTTGCACCCGCAGCCAACGCAGCCGCACTGGCCGCCAACGCATTCATGACATTGTGCCTACCCGGCAGGGGCAGCTGGATATCGATGACATCATTCGCGGCGTGCAGACGAAAGCGATAACTCGCATCGTCGCGTAACTGTAAGTGACTTGCCGTCACATCGGCTTTTTCACTGAGGCCAAAAGTCTGATAGTTTCTATCGGCACACAGGTCACACCATACGTGGGCGTAATCATCATCGCCATTAAAAATAGCGATTCCAGTCGTCGACAGCCCTTCAAAGATTTCACCTTTGGCATGTGCAACGCCTTTCACATCCCCAAACCCTTCAAGGTGAGCCGGACCGGCATTATTGATCAGCGCGATCGTCGGTTGTGCAAGATGAGCCAGGTAATGAATCTCGCCAGTGTGGTTGGCACCCATTTCGATCACGGCATATTGATGCTTGCTATTAAGGCGCATCAGCGTCAGCGGCACGCCGATATCGTTATTCAGATTGCCGTGGGTCGCTAACACACTGCCTTGCTGTGCGGCCATCACACTCAGTATCGATGACAGCATCTCTTTAACCGTAGTCTTGCCGTTGCTGCCGGTCACTGCGATTAACGGCAGCTGATAACGCAGCCGCCACGCCGCTGCAAGCTCACCTAACGCTTTATGGGTATCAGCCACCACCACCTGAGGTAAATCGCTATCGACCGTATGTGCTACCAGTAGCGCAACAGCGCCGCGCTCTTTTGCCGCGTCGACAAAGGCGTGACCATCAAAGCTTGGGCCATGCAGCGCAACAAACAGCTCGCCACTATTCAGCGTTCTGCTGTCGATACTCAACGCAGCAAACTCAGCATTATGGCCGTGCAATGTGCCAGCGGTAATCTTAGCCAGCTGCAACATCGATAACTTGTCAGGGGTAGCGACTGTCATCACGCCACCTCCCGCAAAATCGTCTCAGCACATTCGCGATCGCTAAACGGGAGCTTCTGCTCACCGATGAGCTGATATGTCTCATGTCCTTTACCGGCAATGACTACCACGTCACCCGCAGTGGCGCTGTGCAGTGCAGTTCTGATCGCCGTCGCACGGTCAAGAATGACCCTGACCTTGTTTCGCTGCGAAATACCCGCAAGGATATCATCCACAATCGCAGCCGCATCTTCACTGCGTGGATTGTCGTCGGTGATGATCACCTTATCTGCCCACTGTGCGGCTACCTGACCCATTAATGGGCGTTTACCTCGATCACGATCACCGCCACATCCAAACACACACCACAGCTGACCACGACAGTGATTACGTAAAGCGGTCAATACGTTTTGCAACGCATCAGGCGTATGCGCATAATCGATCACTACCAGCGGTTGGGTGCCAATACCACCGAGACGCTCCATGCGCCCATCGGCGTTGCGTACCTGTGCCAGTAGTGTGAGCGCCTGCTGTAGCGGCCACTTCATTAATAGAAGAACAGCCAGTACCGCCAATAAATTTCTTGCATTAAATTCACCGAGCAGATGGTCACTGCGTAACACGCCTTCACCCCACGAGGTGACAACATGGATTTCCATGCCCGCACCATCGAGGCGTGTCATTTGTCCGTAGACGGCTAACTGATCATCAGATGGCAATGCTGGCTCATCCAGTAATCCATAGGCAACGGCCTTCACACCGGCAGGCAACGCACTCAGTAACTGCGTGCCAAAGGCATCGTTCTGATTAATCACTGCATGACTCAAGCCCGGCATCTCGAACAGTTTCTGCTTGGCTGCACCATAGGATGCCAGGTCGCCGTGATAGTCGAGATGATCACGTGTCAAGTTGGTAAAGATTGCGACATCAAACGCCACTGCTGCAACGCGCGCCTGCGCCAGCGCATGCGATGAAACCTCCATCACGACATGCTTCGCGCCTGCGTCGACGATAGCCCTCAAATGAGATTGCAGCGCCACCGGGTTAGGCGTGGTATGTGTTGCTAGCTGTAGCGCATCGGATAGACCATAACCCAATGTGCCGATCACGCCGCATTTGTCGCCGTTGAACTGCAACGCCTGCGACAGAAAATGACAACATGACGTTTTTCCATTGGTGCCGGTCACGCCGACCACAAAAAGTTGTTGCGACGGATTGGCAAAGAAACGCGAGGCGATCGCCCCCAGCTGCTGTCGCAGGTCGTTGACCCTGATCACTGGCACCTTGCTTAACGCGGCCACATCGATCTCGCCCTCTTCAAACACGACTGCCACTGCACCGGCCGCAATGGCATCCTGCACATAGTGCAAGCCATCGCTACTGGCGCCGCGACAGGCAAGAAAAAGGTCGCCCGCCGCAATCTCGCGACTATCGATAGCAAGACCACGAATTTCGCGATCATTTGCCGCATCGACCTCGGCCAGCCCCGCCAATAAAACACTCAGCGACTGCCCGTGATGCATTGAACTGCCGCCGCTCATTGCAGACCTCCGGCAGCGGCGTGCAGATCGGCCGCGATTTGTGACGGCATTGCATGTTCAGCAATCTTCTGATGCAGGCGCTGTTTGTTGATACGCGGCACATCATCCGGCACCACACCCAACTGGCGTAGCGCACCCGCCATCACCTTTGCAAAGGCAGGCGCCGCCGCCTGACCACCGTGATACGCCTCAGTGCGCGGCTCATTGATCATCACCACGGCAACCAGTCGCGGATCACTCACCGGGGCCATGCCGGCAAACAGCGACAGGTAACGCTCTTCCGAATAACCACCGACGGCCGACTTATGCACGGTGCCGGTTTTACCGGCAACACGATAACCCGCCACATCGGCCTTCGCGCCAGTCCCCTTTTCGGAGACGACAGACTCCATCATCTTCAATACACGCTTCGCCACCGCTTCGCTCATGACAGATTCCTGTTGCACCGGTGGAGCGTCGAGCGCCAGAAACGAGGCAGGGCTCAAGCGCCCACCGTTGGCCAGCACGGTATAGGCCTGTGCCAACTGCAACGATGTGACTGACATGCCATATCCGAAAGAGAGCGTGGCGTGATCAATATCACTCCACTTCCAGTGATCTGTCATCAAACCCGAAACTTCACCTGGGAAGCCACTCTGGGTCAGCGAACCAAATCCCACGCGCGAATAGACATCCCACAATTTTTCCGCTGGCAATGATAACGCCAGCTTGCTGGCACCCACATTACTCGACTTCACCAGGATGTCAGTCAGATTAAGCTTGCCGTAGTTACGCATATCACGCACCGTATCGCGCCCAACACGATAGTAACCAGGCGCGGTATTAACCGTATTCCCTGGCAAATATTTTTTTGATTCGAGCGCTGCCGCTACTGTAAAAGGCTTCATCGTAGATCCCGGCTCAAACACATCCGTCACCGCGCGGTTGCGCAA
>CALZIG010000025.1 GCA_945787585.1 uncultured Gammaproteobacteria bacterium
CCGGCAAACCCGATTAAAAATACCAGTACGGTAAATTCGGATGGTACTGTCACCGCTGGAGGCGCTGTAAAAATGTCGGGCTATTCAATAGTCAAAGCAAATTCTATGGAAGAAGCGCTGTCGATGGCAACGGCCTGTCCTTTTCTTGAGGTGGGTGGCACGCTTGAGGTGTCTGAGTTGATGCAGATGCCGGGCTAATTGTATTGATGCGGTTAATGTATCAAGCGCTGAATGCAGTGGCGACGTATTCAATAATACGGTCATTGATTAAAGGAACCTCTGATTTATTCATGAGATCGTATCTTGCGTCTAAAACATTCAGCTTCTGCGTTGAAAATCTTCGCAATAGCCCACTATTACGTGCGATTCTCGCCTTAAATCTGAAAGTTTTAGATCACAATCTACTTCGCTCAGAATAAATCAGAGGTTCCTAAATTTATATGATTCCCTGTTATGTCAGCGGTAAAGGGATGCATGCGACCGATGCCACGTGGCACTTTAAAACCACGGTGATGGCAACATTGCAATCGAGTGGTCTGGGCTACGACACTCGTTACCACTATTATCGAAAGCAGTTCCCGGAGATGCCAGCGGATGAATTTTCACGCATGGTGTGTGATCCGGTTGAGTATTACGATAAAGCGTGGTCCGCATGGCAGGTTGAGCAGAAAGACCATTTCGCAAATGCAGATGAACTCGTCACCGCTTTTTTTCTTGAGCGAGACCGTGGCTTTCAAGCTGAAGCTGAGGTCGCTATTTTCGGTTTTGATGAGGCGGGTTTTGGTTCGGGTGTGAATGTGATGCGTTTTATTCATGCCGGAAAACCTGTGCTCGGTTTTTATAATCCTGATAATACTCAGACGGGGCATAACATTCATAACGTCATGCAGTTGGCGTTAGATTATCCCGAGAGCGTGACACTTTATCGCTATCGTGATGTGGATGAAATAAGCAGGCAAGTGGTGGCGTGGCTGGGTGTGTAGTTAGCTTAAAATCGTTGTGAGTATATTTTTCTTCAATCAATAGTAGATAGCGTGCGTGTTAAGTCTGATGTGATTTTATACATGCCATTCCCCTCTTCAAACAAAATCTTAACATTTCTACGACATATTCTTGATGAGTCGATGGGTATCATCCTTACCTGTAGATTGGATTCGGTAATCATTAATTACGGTCTTAAAACTCAAAAGGGGAGGGTACGATGACTATTCACACAGGTGCTACGATGGACAAAGGCGCTGCATTAACAGGTACTGATAATTGGAGCTTGCCCACTCGACTATTACATTTTGGCATGGTGATCACGGTGACTATTCAGCTTGGGCTGAGTCTGGTGATGTCACCACCCGATGATGATAAAGCCTCGGTATTAGCATCACTGACCTTTGAAACGCATGAGGTGGTGGGAATGATCGCACTGGTAATTGTGGTGGGACATTGGATCTGGACACTGTCTAACCACGCAGATGGCGGTTTGCGCCATCTGTTCCCCTGGTTTGGTGAGGCGCGCCGTGAGGTTATCCGTGAGGCAATGGGACTGCTCGGTGGACAGATGCCTGAGGGTGGCATAAGAGGTGGGTTGCCCGGCTTTATTCATGGGCTGGGGATGCTGATAGTGAGCGGTATGGTGATCACGGGTGGTATTCTATTTTTCCTGCTGCCAGAAAGCGGTAAGTTCTCGGCTCCCACGGAATTTTTTGCGGAGGTTCATGAGGTCATTGCTACACTGGTATGGCTGTACTGGGGCGGACATGGCGGTGCCGCGTTGATGCATCATATGAAAGGTCAGGCGTTAGTAAAGAGTATGTTTAGCCTAACCAAAGGGAAATAGCGCATCTACGCTTGCAGCGTGTATTAGTTCGAGCGTAATCTCAACTAAGGCTTCTCACTGGGGGGTCGATAATTGAAGTTATCGCAAACAGGGAGTTGTTAGTTTGAACAATACAAAGTATCTACTCGATGGCATGTCACTTTATCGCTATGGTGAACTTGCGTGAAGCTATCAACCAGGGCCGCGCTCTACTCAGCGTTGGTCTTTCCGGGGGCCGGTTACTTTGTGGTGAAGAAGCCCGTCTACGGAAGCATTGCATTTTTGATCACCTTTGCCGGGCTTGCCGTTGTGGTCACTGAGGCCTTTCATAAGGCGCAGATCATTGCGGAAAAGATTGTCACAGGGGCTATCCCGGCAGACATTGGCGAGATGCGGGAACAGATGCTAGCGATTCCGGGCGTTTTCAGTCCTGAAGTGGTGAGCGGCGTCACCGTGATTATCGGCCTGGTCTGGTTGGTGGGGGTTGTGCATGGCTATCAGCTGGGCGCACGTATCGCTGAAAAAGGTCAATAATAGCCGCTAAGCACAGGCTTATTACCATTAAGCTATCTCTAGTGTGATCTGCTTTGCATATTCATATTTGTTAATTAACGATAAGCCGCTTTCTGCCGATTGAATCTATCTCAACGCAGTCGAAATTTGCCTGCATTACGATAACAATTCAATAAAGGTACCGCCAATGAATGATATCTCTTCAGTGAGTGAGCAAATCAAACCCAATACAGGAACGCCATTGAACGTTGAATTTCGCGGTGATGGCATGGAATATTTTAAGATATGGATCGTCAATGTCCTGCTCACGATTCTGACGCTGGGTATCTATTCGGCATGGGCGACGGTGAGAAATAAGCGTTATTTCTATTCCAATCTGTTTATTGATGAGAATAATTTTCGCTATCTTGCCGAACCGATGGCGATATTAAAAGGGCGTTTAGTGGCCATCACAGCGCTGGTGGTGCTTTCCATTATCTCTCAGATTCAACCCATGATTGGTGTTGGGTTGATGTTGGTTCTATTTTTAGCCATCCCCTATTTTTTTAATCAATCGATGGCGTTCAATAACCGCATGTCAGCCTATAAGAATATTCAGTTTCGTTTTAATGGTACTTATCTCGAAGCGTTTATGGTGCTCTATGTCTGGCCGATTGTAGGGATGTTAACGCTCGGTATTTTATACCCGCTCGTATTTCTTAAAATGAATCAATACATCGTTAGAAATAGTGCATATGGCACTACCAATTTTGAATTTGACGCCACCTTTGGTGATTACGGCAAGATATTCCTGACGATGCTGGGTGCCGGTGTTGTGCTGGGAATTCCGACATGGGTAGTGATAACCTTTGTGCCGTCACTAGCAATCATTGCACCGATATTTATGGTACTGATCTATTTTGGTCTGATTGTGTTTTTTATCGTTAAAGTAACCAATCTCTACTATGGCAGCCTGTCGATTGCAGAGCATCGTTTTGCGGCGAGCCTGGATATGGTGGGCCTGGCAAAGGTGATATTGATTAATGCCTGTTTAACGATTATCACCCTGGGCCTGTACCTGCCCGCGGCGAAAGTCAGAATGACTAAATATATCTGTTCCTGTCTGGAGATGAACGCGATGGGCCCGCTTGATAACTTTGTCGCCGCAGAGAAAGAGAATGTGAGTGCGATGGGCGAAGAGTTTGGACAGGTGTTTGATTTTGCCGTGTAGTATCTAAGTGCTGATCGAAGGTGACTATCTGGATGGGGTAACCTCCAAACGCACCCGTGCGCGTTTGGAGGTCTTTAATAATGGCGGGCAATCTGTTCGTCTGCATGTGTCAAAATTTCCGGATGAGGCGCATCAGAAAATTGAGCTCAATTACCATGAATTAAGAATTGAATCTCGTCTCGGCAATACGCCAAGAGAAATCGCCTTTGGTGAAGCGCAGCTCTTTATTACAGATGATAATGATGCCGTTGATGAATTGATCAAACTGTATGCTGAAGTAAAGTCACCTTCACTTATTCATAAACTTGAAACCAGTTTGCCACTGATCTTTATTGCCGTAATTACCACAGTAGTGATGGTGTGGCTGACGGCTGTTTACGGTATCCCTAAATCTGCTGAGTACATCGCATTTCAGTTGCCAGAGTTTGCGACTGAAAAATTGAGCGGCAGTCTGACGGTGTTGGATGAAACGATGTTTGACCCCTCCGAGCTTGATGCGACACGCCGTCAGCAAGTACGTGAGCTTGCTGTACCCTATCTCGCTGCGTATAAAGAGCTTCACCCCACATTGGAATTTCGTTCTGGCATGGGCGCGAACGCCTTTGCGTTGCCCGGTGGTGAGATTGTTTTAACGGATGACTTCGTTAACCTGGTTGAGAACGATAACGAGCTATTGGCAGTACTTTTTCATGAGCTGGGACATTTGCAGTACCGCCACCTGATGCGTCGTGCGTTACAGGACTCGATGATTACCATCCTGATGCTATTAGTGATGGGGGATACGATTGATACAGTTGAGTTTGTAATGGGGGTTCCTGCGGTGATGCTTGATTTGACCTATTCTA
>CALZIG010000026.1 GCA_945787585.1 uncultured Gammaproteobacteria bacterium
ACCCCTGACACGACAGACCTGGCAGTCTATGACCAGTTGATTACTGTCGTAAAAGAAGCATCAAGGGTTAATTTGGCGCAAGCGCTACTAAAAGAACGGATAGAGGCGCTAGGTGATATCGCAGTAAAGATTGCGCGTAAGGTTCCTTCGTTGGCGGCTGTTTTGTAGCTAGAATATTTGGAGTGGAACTCTATCTGAAAGTGAACGAGGCTATAGAGGCTAACGAGCTCATGAGTGTTAGCAGGAAAACATATGGGGTGTTGATTTAACGGTTGGTTGTCGAGGTGGGGGATTAGGTGAAAATAGAAGCGAACGATAAGGAAGTGCAAGATATATTTTCATTGGGGTACTTTCAGATCCCAAGATTTCAACGTCCCTATTCCTGGGGTGTAGATGAAGTTCAGAGCTTCTGGGATGATGTGATCCTTGAAAACCCAGAAAATTACTTCATTGGTTCTATGGTGGTGTATCAATCCAAGAAACCCTGCTTTGGCATAGTAGATGGACAGCAACGACTTACTACAATAACACTTATATTGTCTGCAATTAGAAATGCATTTATCGCCATTGGAGAAGACAATCTTGCTAAAGGTGTTCATAAATATATTGAGAAGCCCAATATAGATAATGAAGATGAATTTGTGCTGAAATCGGAAACATCTTTTCCTTATTTGCAGGACCATATACAAAGCTTTGATGGTTACAACCTAATTTGTGAGGCTGGTATAGAGGAAAAAAATCTAGAATTTGCGTTTAATTTAATAGAGTCAAATTTGTTAGAATGCATACCAGGTTTAAAAAAAATATCTGAAGTGCAATCAGAGCTATTCACAAATAATGAAAAGGCATCAGTTCAAGCACTTAAAATAATACGTGATAAAGTATTGTCACTGAAGTTGGTGTTTATTCAGCTTGAGAGTGAAGATGAAGCCTATCTTATATTTGAAACATTAAATGCGCGTGGACGAGATTTGACGACTTCTGATTTAGTTAAGAATCTAATTCTTAAAAAAATTAAAAGTACAAGCGTATCAATAGATCAAGCAAAGGAATCTTGGAATGGAGTGGTTCGAAATTTTGACGATTCTTCTGATACAAGTACATTAGATTCATTTCTATTGCACTATTGGGTTTCTGAGTACAAATACACCACTGATAAAAAACTATTTTCAGAAATCAAGTCATACATTAATGATGATTCACAGGCAGCTAAACAACTAATTAAAAAACTATCATCTATAGCTCCATACTATAATTCACTATTATTTCCCGATTTTTCCAGTTGGTCTAAAGAAGAGGCGGAAATAAAAGAATCCCTTAAAGCACTAAATGTTTTTAAAGTTAAACAGCAGACGGCAATGACTCTTTCTCTTCTTCGGGCTTATAGAGAAAAACGAATTTCTATTAAAAATATGAAGGTAAGCTTGTCAAAGATTGAGTTATTTCATTACTGCTTTAATGCGGTAACCTCACAACGATCTTCGGGTACGATAGCTGCAAATTATTCAAAACTTGCCATACAGCTTACTGAAGCTAGTACTAATGATGATGTGCAAAAGATCTTTAATGAACTTGATAAGTTTTTAGCGTCTAAAATTCCTTCAGAGGATGAGTTTGTAGTTAAGTTTATGGATCTTTGCTACGCATCAAATAGAACAAAATATAAAGGCATTGTAAAGTACACTCTTTCAAAGTTAGTCCCCACTGACAGTGGTGCATTGCCATTAGACTTAGAGAGTTCAACAATTGAGCATGTACTTCCCGAATCAGATGAATCACTTAATCTTGATGTAATTTCAAATATTGGAAATCTTATTCTCGTCGATAAAAAAGCTAACTCTGAAGAATTACGCGATAAAAGCTACCTCGATAAATATGCTTATTTACGCAGCAAAAACTATCCATTGAGAGAAGTATTTTTAGAAGAAGCGATTTTTGATGAGCGAACTATTTTGAAGAGAGGTGAAAATATAGCTACTCACATGTATAAAAATATTTGTAGGGTCATCGTATAGCAATATCAATGGGTCATTGATCATATTTTATTTACTTAATGACTGTTCTAAAAAAAAACTAACATCAATATAAATATTTTGTTATGTGAAATAGCCGCAAAACAAGCACGAATCATAGCGTTTATTTAATATGTCTAAATTAAAGTATTAAGATTTAGACGAGTCGCGAGATTGTCACATTTCATTCGCGATGATAGACGCAATGACAGCATCCTGGACTGGCGGGAAAAATGGAGAGGTATAGCACTATTTGAGACTGGATTCCGGAATAAATCCGGAATGACGGGCTGTAAGGGCGCGGTGTGACACAGCGCTGCATACAGAAATCCACTCCCTCAGCAAAAACCATCACAACCCCGTATAATAACCCTCGCTGTAAACAGTCACACAAAAGGGTTTGAAATGAGTAAATATGTTGTCGCCGCTTTCTACAAATTCGCGAGTCTACCGGACTACAAAGATAAGCAGCCACTGCTACAAAGTTTTTGTCTGGAGCAGGGGGTCAAGGGGACTATCCTGCTGGCAGAGGAGGGTGTAAACGGCACCATCGCAGGCCCTCGTGCCGCGGTTGAAGCGGTATTGACAGAACTGCGTTCGGACGCGCGATTATCCGCGCTGGCGCACAAAGAGTCTTATACCGATACGCTGCCGTTTTACCGCATGAAGGTGAAATTGAAAAAAGAGATTGTCACTCTCGGTGTTGAGGGGATCGATCCCAATAAGCAGGTCGGTACCTATGTACCGCCTGAAAAATGGAATGACCTGATATCAGACCCTGAAGTCACGCTGGTGGATACTCGCAATCGCTATGAGGTCGGGATCGGTACTTTCAATGGCGCACAGAATCCCAACACCGACTCTTTTGTCGAGTTCCCTGAATATGTCGAAAAAAATCTGGATAAAAATAAACACCGTAAGGTTGCGATGTTCTGCACCGGCGGTATTCGCTGTGAAAAGGCGAGTGCCTACATGCTCGCGCAGGGGTTTGAAGAGGTCTATCATCTTGAAGGCGGCATCTTGAAGTATCTGGAAAACATCCCGGCAGAAGAGAGCGAGTGGCCCGGGGAATGTGTTGTCTTTGATCAACGCGTCGCAGTTGATCACGATCTTGAAAGCGGTTCCTACCAGACCTGCTATGGCTGCCGTCACCCTTTATCAGAAACCGATGTGGCCTCACCGAAATACGAAGAAGGTATCTGTTGTCCCTATTGCGTTGATGCGTTGACTGAGGAAAAGCGCGGGCCGTTGGCTGAACGTCAGCGTCAGGTAGAGCTGGCGGATAAGCGTAATACGCGTCACATCGGTGGATAATGTCGGTGCATGTGGGATAACGTTTAACATGAAAGGCGAGGTTAACGATGGCAAAACAGTACGATTCAATCGATGAAAAGTTAACAACCTTTATTCAGCAGCAGAAAATATTTTTTGTCAGCACTGCTGGCGCTGAAGGGCGCGTTAACCTTTCCCCGAAGGGGATGGACTCACTACGAGTGCTGTCGCCCAATAAGGTAGTCTGGCTCAACCTTACCGGTAGTGGTAATGAAACCGCGGCGCATCTCTATGAAAATGGGCGTATCACCTTAATGTTCTGTGCCTTTGATGGCCCGCCCAATATCCTGCGCCTGTACGGTAAAGGCTCGGTGATCCACCCGCGTGATGTTGATGCCTGGAACGTGCATATCGGTCTATTCCCTGCGAATAGCGGGGCACGCCAGATTATCGAAGTCGATATCGAGAGGGTGCAGACCTCGTGCGGCTATGCCGTGCCATTTTATGACTACCAGGGAGAGCGCGAGACGCTGGCGCGTTGGGCCGACAAAAAAGGGAGTGAGGGTGTGAAGCAGTATTGGGAGGAGAAAAACCAGTTTAGCATCGATGGTAAGCCGACCCATATTCTGGATGATACGCTTTAAATATACGTTGCCTGTGGGCTAAAGCTCATGGCACACGGCATGGCGGGTAAAGATGAGCAGCTGTTTTACTTGCCTGTCCGGCCATATCTGTTCGACACCGCTACGGTAAAGTGACATCTGCCCCTGGTACTGTTGTGCACTGGCGACGACATTTTTCTGATCGACATGACGATGGGTCTTGTAGTCAATAATGGTCACCGTATCATCAGTGATCACCAGCCGGTCGACGATGCCAGCGACGTTCTGCTTCCCTTCGTAAAAATGAATCGGTATTTCATTATGTGCGACTTGATACTGTGCCGGATCGAAAAACGGTTGTAGTGCGGGGGTCGCGATTAACGCGTAGGCCTCATCGAGCCATTCATTGAGCGCCTCGGCTTCCACGGTTAATTCATACTCCTCGGCGATATGTTGTGCCACCACGCTGCGGCTTAGCTCACCGCTGTCGGTAATGAGTTCTAGTATGCGATGGATGATGGCGCCGCGTGTGCCTGTTTCATCCTCGTCTGGGGTTGTCTCTGGCGGTATCTTATGGTGCTGATGACGGTCCATTGACATTTTGCTCGGGGTGAGGACATCGCTCGCTGTTGAGGCTGGTAGCTCAATGCTCGCCTCTGGTGCTAGCGGCATTGTTATGGCTTGCAGCTCATCTTGTTGAGGAGGAGCAACGGCAGGCGCATCGAGTTTCAGCATTTCTCCGTTACTCATCTCGAAGCCCGCATTCTCGTTAATGGCGTCATCCGTCATCAGTTGCTGCGCCATCGCACCGTACCAGCCCAGCGCTGTGCCGCGTTTAGGAATACAGCCACTGATGATGAGGTGCTGCCGTGCGCGGGTCAGTGCGACATAGAGCAGGTTGGCATCTTCCCGTGCCTCTTCTCGATCATCGGCCTCAATCAGTGCTGCGGTATCACGATCGATGCTGTTTTTTGAACCGCACAGAAAGAAATGACTGGGCGTCGGTTGTGCCGAAGGCCAGTTAACAATCGCCTGATGTGCCCGTTTGTTATTGGTCGCACGCGCGGCGTCGGCGATAAAGACCACTGGCGCCTCCAGCCCTTTGGCGGCATGAATGGTCATGATGCGCACCGCGCCGCCGTCGCTGACAGAGGCGGGCTCATCGATGCTA
>CALZIG010000027.1 GCA_945787585.1 uncultured Gammaproteobacteria bacterium
AAAACAGGCGATGCCAACGATCAATCACCTCATCAAACGACCAACCAGACGCTTGCTCAACATCCACATGCAACACCACATGATAGTGGTTCGACATCACTGCATAACCGCATAGATCAATTGCAAAGACCTGCGCCAGTCCATTCAGGCGATCTTCAATCCATTGGCGACGATGTTCGAAACTCTGAGAAGTCGCTGCATCTTCACCGCATAAAAAGGCACGGCGCACACAGCGCGACACACAATGATAGTAAGGCGTAGCCTCAAGCGAGACCTGAGTACAGCGGGGCTTTGCCATCGGTCAACTCCTTTGACGCAATGATGATTGTGTAACTCCAGAGCAAAACACTATCGCTGGACGGTAAGGTTGTCAATCTTTATGATGGGTGTCTGTATAGAGTGCGATCTCTGCGGCAGGCCGGTCAGATTACTCCATCAAACGTGCCGCTTCGATCTTGAACTCTTTCGAGTAAGTCTTATACGGCTTTCTCTTCTTGATCATCTGGATACTCCTTTGGCGATATTGCCGCCCACTTAAAGTATCCGTTAAACTGGGGAAGGTTCAGTCCGACCCCAACGGTCTGGCTTTATCAAGCACTTGCTTGTACAGGTACAATGTTCTCAATGAGAACGTTACCTTCAAGAACCCTTATTCGTTCAAGTAAGTCGATATTCACTGGGTATTCTTCTTCAAAACCTTCATCATGGATAATACCTGCGACATGAATGAGATACGTGAAGGCAAAACCCCATTCTTGACATTTAAGAGGGTTAGCGCGTATACCTAGTGGTCGTTCTACATGCCCCTTCTTATGATTTTCCATTGTGATTTCTACAATTGTATGGGTGACAGGACTGCCTTTGGCCATGCCCCGTACCTCAAAGGCATTATTTCCTTCACTGTACTTCACAACAACTCCACGGTCGTCGCAGAGAAGCGTAAAGGGCTGAACAAGATCTGGCATTGTAGCTTGCATTGTGGTTATAGTGGTTTCGTTGTTTGTTAGTGTGGGCATCGAAGTCTCCTCTCTGGTTGTTGTTGAACAAAGCAATAGAAAATCTATCCTCGAAAGCCATACCATAATACTCGACTCGAATTATTGCAATAGGTGGTGGCATTAACCCGCCCCACCGCCATCAATTGCATTTGATTCATGAATTTCGGCTATTCCGGAGTGAAACAGAATGATTTTTATTGGTTAAAATTACGGGAAGTAATATTCAAGGAAAAAGGGATGCGATTCTTTTCAGGGAAGACTGGTTGACGTAATTGAGAATTTACTGCTGCACTGATCCGAACGACTCCAGATCATATTCGTGATCGCTGTCTGGTTAAATGCTGCTTTCAAGTACGCTGAAATTTGCTATCTTAGCACCTGGTTATATTGCGTATAGTGTTTCATAGAAATCGCTCATTCTTGCCGGAACGAAAAGCATAAAGGCTAGCGCACTTTCCCTCTATGCCGACCGTTTGAATTTAATTTACAAGCTAAACTCACATGATTATTTTAGGAACGGTATGACGGATAATAAACAATTTATTGTTTTAATCTTTATGATGGTAGGTTTAGCATTTACTGGGTATTTATATACTCACCAAAGCCAGCTGGAATTAAATCAGAACCAGGCGAAACTAGAGCGTGTTAATCAGCAACTGCGTAATTCATATGGACCGCTGTATGCGCTAACACAAGTTGAAAAAACTAACTGGGAAGTGTTCCGAAAGCATAATAAGCCAGGGGGTAGTTATTGGAGTCAAGAGGATCTTCCAACAACGGAAGAGGCAGAGGCCTGGCGTATCTATATTTCTGAAATCGATATGCCAAGATATTTACACATGGAACGCGTTATACTGGAAAATTCTGATTTAATTGAAGGCGATGACATTCCGCAAATTTTGTTAGGTTTATCAGTGCATATCGCGGGCTATAAAGAAGTAATTTTTCACTGGAAGAAAAATGATTTTTCCCAGAATACTTCTTACTATAATTATCCTAGTAAAATTCGCGAATATGCAGAGACGCATTACCAGGCATTGAAATTAAAGCAGCAGCAATTATTAGGTGAAATCCAGTAGTGCCTCCTGCTTTCCCTCGTGGGTAATTCGCCCGCTTCAATCCACCAGCTCAAGGTAATCGGTCAATCTAAACAGCAATCCCTTCGGAATTGCTATCCTCTGATTAACAACAAACGGTAGCTGCCCTTTCAGCTACTGTTATGGATGTCTTGATAGGCTCTCACTTTGTGAAATCAGAGTGCGAGTCTTTATTGAGAAAATTACAGGGCTTAATATAATTATTATTATGCACCTTCTCCTGGTGATGACAGTCACGTTCAAAGGTGTTTTAGTCACATACATTATTTATGTACTCGATATAGTGTTTGAGTCGTTTGTGAAAACGAAGCAGTATTTTAACAATTTAATAATTATTTCTTGAGCAAAGATGTAGGTTTTAAAATTAATATAAAACTTATAGTAAGGATTGCTCAACAAATATTAAATTTATGCAGCGTGAGCCGAGAGGTGTCACTGTTTATTTCATAAACCTATTATTGAGGGTATTGACAATGAAAAGACA
>CALZIG010000028.1 GCA_945787585.1 uncultured Gammaproteobacteria bacterium
ACCAGTCGGGCCAGCGGCGATTGATGACGTCATAGCCCAGCTTCAGGCAGTTGTTTTCATCGCTGATGCCGAAATTACCACTCAGCTGCGCCGCGATCCAGTCGGCCTGATGTAGGGCGTGCCGTGCGTTGTCGGGTATCTGATGATTGTTTTGTAGCCACAATAGTTTGGCCAGTGTCGAGCTAGCTCCGTGCGCACCACTTTCAGCCGGGGCGATGGCGGCAATGGCGCGGGACTCGCGCTCACTGCGGGCATCGTTGTACATCAACGCATTACCCAGTGGGTTGCCACTCGCATCGGTGAGCAGCAGCGTGCTGGAGGTGCCATCGACGGCAATGGCCGCAATTTCATCCATCGACACTAATTTGCCAAGACCTTCTAGTAGCTCGCATACCGTCTTCCACCAGATCCAGCCGTTCTGCTCGATGCGCACGCCATGCTGCTCGGGTGCGCTCATTGCGACATGATGTGCGGCAACCTGCCTCCCCTGTGAATCGATGACGACAGCGCGGCAGCCGCTGGTGCCCACGTCGATGCCTAGATAGAGCGCCATCGTTATATTCTGGCTCGGGCGGGTCTGTCGTCGTGGGGTTTACGGCAGGTGAACGGGTTCGGGTGCGACCCAGTTCGGGTTGCGATGCTCGGCAACGACATTGGTGTAGACGCCGCCGCGCACATTGAACTCGGCAGTGACGCGCATGAAGCGTGGTTCGCAGGCGGCGACAAAATCGCTCAGCATCTGGTTGGTGACCGCTTCGTGAAAAGCGCCTTCATCGCGGAAAGACCAGATGTACATCTTCAGTGCTTTTAGCTCAATGCAGCTGCTTTCGGGAACGTAGTCGATATTGATGGTCGCGAAATCGGGCTGGCCGGTTTTGGGGCAGAGACAAGTGAATTCTGGAATGCGAATATGGATGGTATAGTCGCGCCCCTGATTGGGGTTTTCAAAGGTCTCGAGTGTTTTGCTTGGTGTGCTTGCCATGGGTTATATATCGGTTCAATTATGCCATATGAAATCTTTAAAGTTAATTTAACTAACTGAAATAACAAGTTAAAATTATTTTAGATTTACGTGCAATTAATGCCCGATGTCACTCCTCTTATTAAAATCAGATAAACAGAAGGCATAAAATAACAGATTATTAATAGCGGATCTCGTTTAGTGTAAATTTATAGGGGGCGTAGGCTTGTCTTGCGTGGTCTTTATCATGTATCTTCCTGTGCCATGCAGTTGCAGAAAATTAAACTCGCCGGTTTTAAATCATTTGTCGATCCCACTACTCTATTGATGCCTAGTCAGTTGATCGGTGTCGTTGGGCCGAATGGTTGTGGCAAATCAAACGTGATCGACGCCGTTCGATGGGTGATGGGCGAGAGCTCCGCCAAGAATCTGCGTGGTGACTCGATTGCCGATGTCATCTTTAATGGCTCTTCCGGGCGCAAGCCGGTCGGTGCTGCGATGGTCGAACTGGTGTTTAATAACTCCCAGGGCAGGCTGGGCGGTGAATACGCTAAGTATGCTGAGTTGTCAGTCAAGCGTCAGCTCACCCGTGACGGCAAATCCACTTATTTTCTGAACGGTAGCAAGTGTCGTCGCCGCGATATTACCGACGTCTTTCTCGGTACAGGGCTGGGTCCGCGCAGTTATTCCATCATCGAGCAGGGGATGATCTCGCGTTTGATCGAGGCCAAACCCGAAGATCTACGCGCCTTTCTCGAAGAGGCTGCGGGTATTTCCAAGTACAAAGAACGTCGCCGCGAGACCGAGACTCGGATTCGACACACCAAAGAAAACATCAGTAGAATCGATGACTTGGTCGGTGAACTTGATAAGCGACTGCAGACTTTGCAACGTCAGGCCAAGACCGCCGAGAAGTATAAAGTAATGAAGGAAGAGGAGCGCTTGATCAAGGCGCAACTGCTGGCGCTACGGCATCAGGCCCTCGACGGTGAGGCGCAGCGCCAGGATTTGGTGATCCAGGGGCGTGAGACCACACTCGAGGCGCAGATCGCAGATCAGCGTGCGACTGAGGCGGCGATTGAAAAGCAACGCGTCAGTCACTCTGAAGCCAATGAACATTTTAATCAGGTGCAGGGGCAGTTCTATAGCATCGGTGCGGACATCGCGCGCGTTGAACAGACCATCCAGCACATGCAGGAAAAGCGCGACGAAAATCAGCTCGAACTCGAGCAGACCTTGCAGACGCTCACTGAAAGTAAGGTGCACATTGAGCACGACCGGCGTCAGATAGAAGAGATCAACGCCTCGCTTGAGACCAGTGATCCGCAGTTCCATGCAGCCGAAGCGCAGGCGAAGCTATCGACTGAGGCGTTGCGTGAAGCGGAAGAAAATCAGCGCAACTGGCAGCAAGAATGGGAGGCCTTTAATAGTGTGGTGGCCAGTAAGACCCAGCAATCTGAGGTGGAGCGGACCCGGATCATCCACCTTGAAGAGGATATGTCGCGCCAGCAGAAACGGCTGCAGCGACTGGAAGAAGAGAATCACGGGCTCGATGCGGGCGATCTTAAAGAAGAGGTAGCGACCCTCAGCGAGCAGTCTGCCGAAAGCAGCGCACAGCTCGAAGCGTTGCAGCAAGAGGTGCACGGCCTGCTGACTGAGATCAGCCAGCAACGCGAAAGCAATAGCGGTACGAGCCGAACACTGGCGGATGCACGTCGTCATCTGCAGGAGTTACAGAAAACACACGCTTCACTCGATGCACTGCAAAAGGCGGCGCTTGGTAAACAGCAGGGTGCAGTGACCACCTGGCTGGAAGAGCATGATCTAGATGGTGTGCGTCGTCTGGCGGAAACCCTTGAGGTCGATAGTGGCTGGGAGCGCGCCGTTGAAACCGTCCTTGGCCATCACCTCGAGGCGCTCTGCGTCGACGGCGTTGAATGCATTACCGATCACCTCGCTTCACTCCAGCAAGGTTCGCTGACGGTCTTTGATAGCCAGGCGAAGCCGGCTGCGACAACCCGTTCTGTCAGTACGCCACTGGCAAGTAAGGTGCAGTCCGCGTGGCAACTAGAAGGACTCCTTTCCGGAATCTATGCGGTCGACGCAATGGAAGATGCACTGGGGTTGCGTGGGCAACTGCAGGCGCAGGAATCGGTGGTGACGCAGGATGGTATCTGGGTGGGCCCAGACTGGTTGCGGGTTGTCCGTGGTGGAGATGAGGAAGGTAGTGTTCTTGTTCGTGAACAAGAGCTTAAGTTGGTTTCCGAGAAATTAGATGAAGCTGAAGTACAGCTTGCTCAACTGGAGCAGACCCTCGAAGAGGGGCAGTTTACGCTGGCCGCACTCGAAGAACAGCGTGAGACGCTACAGAGCAATATCAATCAGACGGCGCATAAAAATGCTGAGGTGCGGTCGCAGCTGAGTAGTAAGAATGCCCGTCTGGAACAGGTTGAGGCGAGAAAGCAGCGTCTGCAGGAAGAGATTGAAGAGATACGTGCGCATCACGAAAAAGGCAGTGAAGAGCTGGTTGTGGCGCGCGAAGCGCTTGAGTTGGTGATGGCCGAGATGGCGGAACACCAGCTGCAGCGCAGTGCCTTTGGTGAGCAGCGCGAAGCATTGAGTGCGCTGCTCGATGAGCGTCGCCAACAGGCGCAGACAGACCGTGATACCGCACGTGAATTTATGCTGCGGATCGATTCGATGCGCACCCAGCTGGGCACGTTGACGAGCAATTCCGAACGTATGCAGCAGCAGATGGCCCACATGGAACGTCGCCGTGAAGAGCTGACCACATCATTAGAAGAGGGGGTCGAACCGCTTGAGACGAGTAAGCTTGAGCTGGAGGAATTTCTGGAGAAGCGTCTGCTGGTCGAAGGTGAACTGGCCGAGGTGCGTCGTCAGGTAGAGGCGTGTGACCATGAACTGCGTCAGCTCGGTGGACGCCGTAGCGAGATCGAACAGCAGGTGCAGGTGATTCGCACTGAGTTAGAGCAGATGCGCATGGCGTGGCAGGAGATCAAGGTGCGTCGCGAGACGTTGCAGGAGCAGATCGGAGAATCACAATATACGCTGGAACAGTTGATCGCCGAGATGCCGCAAGAAGCGAATGAGGCGGAATGGGCGAAGCAGGCCGAAGAGATGGAGCGACGTATCCAGCGCCTCGGTGCGATCAACCTGGCCGCGATTGAGGAGTACACTGAGCAGTCAGAGCGCAAGACCTATCTTGATGCTCAGCTCGTCGATCTCAATGAGGCGCTGGAGACACTGGAGAGCGCGATTCGCAAGATCGATCATGAGACGCGTACCCGTTTTAAAGATACTTTTGAGAAGGTCAATGACAAGCTACAGGAGCTTTTCCCGCGTCTCTTCGGTGGCGGGAGCGCAAGGTTGGAGATGACCAGTGATGATATCCTCGAAGCGGGCGTCACCATTATGGCGCATCCGCCGGGCAAGCGTAACAGCAGTATCCATCTGCTCTCCGGTGGCGAAAAGGCCCTGACCGCAGTGGCGATGGTCTTCGCGATCTTTGAGCTGAACCCTGCACCGTTCTGCATCCTTGATGAGGTCGATGCACCACTCGATGATAACAACACCATCCGTTTCAGCCAGATGGTCAAAGAGATGTCCGACCGGGTGCAGTTTATCTTCATCACCCATAACAAGATTACGATGGAGATCTCCAATCAGCTTGTAGGTGTGACGATGCATGAGCCGGGGGTTTCGCGCCTGGTGGCGGTCGATGTCGCTGAGGCGATGGAGTTGGTTGCAGTTTAACAGCCTTGCATGTGGCGTTGACTTGGGGATGCGCTCCTCATTCTCATTAGCTTCTGTTGAAGATAGACGCATTCAATTTCAGTGAGGTGCTTATGTCGGCTGACAAACGCAATGGTAATCAATCCAGTGAGGGTGGTTTACTATTTGGCCTGGTCCTCGGGGTGGTCCTCACTTTCTTTTATGTGAAATATGATTTTGCACTCCCTGAGTGGTTGCAACCTGTCGACAGGGTTAAGGGACTAGTGATTTCGACGACCGCATCAATATCTGCAGATAATAATGATATGGAGCAGTTGCAGCGAGAGATCGCGGTAAAGCTGAGGGAGGGGGCTGATTACTACATCAGCGTTGATGATTCGCTTGACAAGTTCATTACCGAAGAAATTGTCTGGCGTGAAAGAACAAAACAAACCTTAAAGCTGCTTCAGGATTTAATCAAAAATTTAGATAGCCATGCTGGCTCTCGGTCTAATGGTGTAAATAGTGCCATTGAGCGGCTGCTGCTTACCCTCCCGCAAGAGACAAAGGTAGATCATAAGTTTGCTTATCAGTATCTTAAAAATCGATTTCCCGGGTTTAGTGATACAGAAATCGTTGCCGAGTTAGCGCGAATTTCCCTGGTAGAGCTGTTTCAAACGCCGTATCCATCATCGAGAATTGTCTTTGCATTGCCAATGCCTGGTAGTGCAAAAATAGAGATTTACGATACTTCTGAGCAGATAGTTAAGACGCTGCTAGATGCGGAACTTCCGAGTGGGCAGTTTCGGCTGTACTGGGATTTTACTGCTAACGATGGCATGCCGCTGGCGTCAAATACGGCATATCGCTATGAAATTACGGTTGATGGTGAGCAGTTAAGATCTGCTATGTTAGCAGAGCCGAATGCTGTCTGGCAGTGATAGATAGTATTGATCTACCGCCCTCCCTCACTGGTTATTTAAGAAAACTTGTATTTGCAGGTTCAAGGGTTGATTCAGGGTGGCCAAATAAAAACCCCTGCCCATAAGTAACGCCTAATGACTTCAGCATTTCGTACTCTTCTTTGGTCTCAATACCTTCCGCGATAATATTTGAGTGCAGGTTTTTGGCAAGACTGACCATTGCTTTGATCAACTGCTGCTTGATGTAACTTTCATTTACATCTCGGACGAGTGATATGTCTATTTTCATAAAGCCAGGATTGAGTTCCATGATTTTTTCTAAATCAGAGTACCCCGCACCAATGTCATCATTGGCGTGGACAATACCGATATCTGAGTAATCTTTTAATGCAGTGCGAAATAGATCGTAATTGTCGATGGCCATTTTTTCGTTAATTTCAAAAATCACATTTTCAGGTTTAATCTTGATATCGGCGAGCAGGTCTTCCAGGTATTTACCTCTAAACTCTGGATCATGAATGGTGATAGCCAGCGTATTAACGAAGATCTTTTTATCGGTATCTATCTTTTTAATAGCCTCAAACGCTTTTTTACGGCATAAAGAGTCCAATTCAAATGACAGGCCAAACTTGGCTGCCAGAATGAATAATATTGTCGGGCATGCAAACTCTGTATCGTCGGGGCCACGTGAAAGTGCTTCATAGCCAAGGATATCGAGTGTCTGTATATCAACAATGGGTTGAAAGACGGTTGAAAGGCTTTCTTCTATGATGATCCGCTGTAAGCCATATTTATTTTGATATTCATGTTTGGCTGCTGAAAACTCTCCCATTTTTTTAGAACTTGAGACAAGTTGCATGATCAATCGCATATTATTGATCATCGGGTTTTGAACCACTAGCGCATAACCAACACCGACTTTCGAAAGGTGCTTGGTATAGGGATAAAAAAGATTGAAAATTTGTTGTTCGATATGCTTTCGTGTTCTGGTTTCGATCTCTTCGAGGTGATCTAACAGTACGGTTTCTTTGTTTCTTGGTGCGGAAAAGAAAATAACAAACGTGTCCTGATCTAAAAGATCGATCATTATAATATCGTCGTCACGAAAATCGTTGATCTTCATTGTGTTGAGCAGTTTTGCTGTTTGACTGAGCAGGTCGGTATAGGTCATGCTTCCATAGAGATATTCGACTTCTTTTAGTTGGTCGATCTGAATGGTCAAACAGGCAATATAGCCAGAATCAATCAGCATTGTTTCGACATTTTCATACTCTTTAACCAGCGTTGCAGTCTCAAGATGATCATCATGATAAAAATTCTTATGGATCTGAACTGAGATGTAATTTTGGTCTTGCTGTTTCTTGCTCATGTGAAACTCCGCGGCTATCCATTTCTTTATCTTTATGTGATTACAGAATTGACCTGTATAGCTTTTATCGGCAGGTGTTTTGATATTGTGACTGCTTTATTATGCCTTGAATGATTGCATTGATAATTCTTAATTTATTGATATTAAAGGGATTATCTTTGGTTTTCATGTCGTTTCAAACGCCTATTATGAGTATGGTGAATAGGCTCGAGCTGGAATCCGGTAGGTAGTGGGGCATGTACTTCTTCAATCGGTTGTTGTGTGCTGATCATAATTGACCATCGAGATGAGGTTCGAATCAGGCTTTGAGTTGAATTTTGGTCGAGTTTCTCAGTGGCATGCCGAAAACCACTTATGGATATATCTACCGAATGATTAACTGTATTTAAACAGGTATGCGTGCCTGATGGTTATGAATCGTGTAGCCGTGTTAATTAAATGGATAACAGAGAAGATGATGAACAGATGAGCAATGCTATCGAGTTACCGTTACCCCCATTATCCAGTATGGATAATGGGACCATTATGCCGGAAGATATGGTGGTGACTGCATATCTGATCGATAATCAAAAAATTGAAGGTGTCATTACCCGCTTTGATAGCATCAATGGGGTAGTGAATATTAATAGCCTCGGTTCACAGGCCTTAAATGAAATCTTGATGCAAGACATCAGAATACTCACTTTTAATAAGCCGTTTCAGCTGACATCTGAACCGCAAACAATCAATAACGCAAATTTGTTAAACGAGTATTCACAATCGCTTCGGGATTATCTCATCGTTTTTAAAAACAAAAGCAAGATTACCGGTAAAACCTACGGCTCACGTGTTGATAAATTTGGTATTCATCTCTTTACCCGGCAGGACGATGACCAGAAAACCAAGTTATATAGCCACTACTATGTTCCATTGAGTTCAATCGAGAGTAAACAGATTGGGGCGCCGCTCGGTGAAACATTAATTAAAGAACAGGGTATCTCTCGGGAAGTCATTGAAGAGGCATTAGAACAGCAAAATATGGTGCGTGAACGTCCTTTGGGTGAATACCTGGTAAGCAAGGAGATTGTCAATGTTAAGCAGCTGATTAATGCCTTAAAACAGCAAAAAGGGATGCCGAACCTTAAGCTGGGTGAGATCTTGACCAGTGAAAAACTGATTTCTCATGAGGAGCTGGAGAGGGCGCTTAATGAGCAAAAGAATGAACGAAATAAGCCGCTGGGGAGGATTCTAATCGAAAAAGGTATGGTGACCAGTGAGCAGATTCAAACCGCGCTTGCTAAAAAACTGGGGATACCGTTTGTCAATCTTCGCGAGTTTAAGGTCACTCCGCAGGTGGTTAGAGAGATACCTGCCAGCCTTGCATTTCAATACAAACTTATTCCGTTGTACCTGTTTGATGGAAAATTAGCGGTCGCGCTTGAAAACCCGATGGACTGGGAAGCGCTCGATGCGCTTCGGTTTCATGCGAATAAATATATTGAACCGGTAATGGCGTTATCAAGTGAGATTGCCTGGGCATTACAGTGTTACTACTCAACCGGGGATTTGATTACGGCTGTCACAGAGGTATCGGATCAGATTTCGGACGCCGAGAGCCTTGAGCGTGAGGCAGAAAGAGTCGGTAAGTATTCACAGCCGGCTGATTTTGGAATCAAAGATAATGTTGAAGTAAATGATAATACGGTTGTTAATACCGTTAACCAGATTATTCTTGATGCCTATCATCAGGGCGCATCAGATATTCATATTGAGCCGAACCCTGAAAAACATAAAATTGTGGTTCGTTTTCGTAAAGATGGCACGCTGTTTGATTATCAGAAATATGACCCTCAATTTCGATATGCACTGATTTCTCGTATTAAAATTATGGCGCGTCTTGATATCTCAGAACGCCGAAAACCGCAAGATGGGAAGATCAATTTTCGTGAGTTTGGTCCGGCAGGGATAGAGTTACGTGTGGCGACATTGCCGACAGGAGACGGGCTCGAAGATGTCGTGATGAGAATATTATCAAGTGGTAAAAGTATCCCTGTGAATGCGCTTGGACTGAGTACCGATAACAATGAGCGATTGTTGAAAGCGATTAGTTACCCGTATGGCCTGTTCCTGGTCTGTGGCCCGACGGGTTCGGGTAAGACGACCACGCTTCACTCGATCCTGGGCCATCTTAATGACTCGGAACGAAAAATATGGACTGCTGAAGATCCCGTCGAAATCACCCAGGAAGGGCTGCGTCAGGTACAAGTGAACCCTCGAATTGGACTGGGTTTTGCTGAGGCCATGCGTGCTTTTTTACGTGCCGATCCTGACATCATTATGGTGGGCGAAATGCGTGATAAAGAGACGGCCGGGATGGGAATTGAGGCCTCGCTCACCGGTCATATGGTATTTTCTACCTTGCATACCAATAGTGCGCCGGAGAGTGTGACACGCCTTCTCGATATGGGGATGGATCCATTCAACTTTGCAGATGCATTGATCGGTGTGTTAGCGCAGCGTCTGGCTAAAAAGCTTTGTTCCTCCTGTAAAAAGTCTTACACCCCTCCTATTGAGGAACTTCAGAATCTGGCGATGGACTATTGTCAGGAGTTAATGCTCGCTGATCTTGAACCACGTAAGCAGGATGAAATAGTTGAGGCCCATATTGAAAGCTGGAAGGCACTCTATGGTGTAAACGGGGGACTGAAGCTTTATCGGGCAGAGGGTTGCCATGAGTGTAATCATACTGGCTATCATGGGCGTATCGGATTACATGAATTATTAGTGGCGACCGCTGATCTGAAAAAGATGATTCTGGAGCGGGCGCCGGCACGTGAGATCCATAAAAAGGCACTCGATAGTGGCATGCGAACACTGCGTCAGGATGGTATAGAAAAAATCATCCAGGGGCATACCGATTTTGCACAGATCTCGCTGCTTTGCATCAAGTAACCATTGCTGGATTTGATTGTTATCGTCATCGCTTTTTTAGATTAAAGACTGTTAGTTTTTTGAGCGACAAAATATTCCCGTGTGATGCGGAATACAATGGGTCCCAGCAGGATAAGTGCGATCAGATTGGGGATCGCCATCAAGCCATTCAAGACATCAGCCAGCAACCAGATGATGGTCAGTTTACCCATCGCCCCCAGCGGAATTGCGATCAGCCATAAGATTCGATAGGGCAGGATCACCTTTATGCCAAAGAGAAATTCTGCGCAACGCTCGCCGTAATAACTCCAGCCAAGAATGGTGGTGAAGGCAAAGATGACCAGTCCAAAGGTGACAATCGATTCACCAAGCCCGGGCAGGACAGTGCCAAAGGCGGTCGCGGAGAGCGCCGCGCCGGTTTCACCACCAGTCCATGCACCGCTAAGGATAATTACCAGCGCGGTCATCGTGCAGATGATAATGGTGTCAATGAAGGTGCCGAGCATGCCGATCATTCCCTGTTGCACCGGGTTGTTGGTGCGGGCGGCGGCATGCGCGATGGGGGCGCTGCCGAGGCCCGCTTCGTTCGAGAACACGCCACGTGCAACGCCAAAGCGGATCGCGGCTGAGACCGCCGCACCGGCAAAACCACCCACCGCGGCAGTGCCGCTAAATGCAGTCTCAAAGATCAGTGCAAGCGCGGCGGGTACCTGGTCGAAGAGCATGACAATGACAATCAGCGATCCTAATATGTAAGTGCTCGCCATGAATGGCACAAGCCCGGCAGCCACCACAGCGATGCGTTGGATGCCCCCCAGAATGACAGCGCCGGCGAGCAGGCAGAGGACAACGCCACTCAGCCATGTGGGGATTGCATAAGTATTCTCGAGCACACTGGCAACGGAATTTGCCTGTACCATATTGCCAATGCCAAAACCTGCCATCATGCCAAAGAAGGCAAACGCGATGGCGAGCCAGTACCACTTTTTGGCAAGACCATTTTTGATGTAGTACATCGGGCCGCCGACGTAGCAGCCACGTTCATCGGTCTCTCGGTATTGCACGGCAAGTACGGCCTCGCAATATTTAGTGGCCATGCCGAACAGCGCGGTGATCCACATCCAGAAGACTGCGCCGGGGCCACCGAGGGTAATCGCCGTGGCAACACCGGCGATGTTACCGGTGCCGATGGTGGCGGAGAGTGCCGTCATCAAGGCCTGAAAGGGGGTGATGTCGCCTTTCTCATCGGAGTGGCGACCTCGCCATAACAGTGCAAAGGCAGCAATGGTATGTCGCCACGGCATGGCGCGCAGGCCAATGGTGAGGTAGATGCCGACACCGAGCAGCAGTATCAGCGTCACGGGTCCCCAGATAAAGTTACTGACCTGGTTGAGTAGCGTTGAGATTGCTTCCATAGTTTATTCGTCAGTGAGTAGGCATGGCAGGTAGAAAACAAAAAGGGGAGCATATTGCTCCCCTTTTTAAACCTTAATTCCGATGTGACCGAAACTCAGTTTTATGCAGGTACCTGAGAGACAATCAGTATGGCGATTGTCATCACGATAGGTATCGCGGTCAGTACTGTGAGCACATCTTTGGTATCGTATTTAAGCTGTTTATAGCGGTTCATGCTGTGATCTCCCCAATCAAGTCTGAAAAATGCAAGTCTGAAAAATGCCGAGTGCTAAATCTAGACTGCGCGCTCGACAAACTAAAATAGTGCGGCTAATTTCGCATGTATTGCTAGTGAGGTCAACTGCTTCTGATGGAGCTCACCTGGCAGCATCGGTGGTGATCAACGATGCAAAAAGGTCGTGTTCATCGGCGGCGGTGACAGTGACCTCGATAAAATCACCGGGCTGTAGTTCAGCGTGTTCCGCAATGTGGACCTGACCATCGATCTCCGGCGCGTCGGCCGCTGAGCGCGCGATAATGCCCGCCTCGTTGACCTCATCGACCATCACCACCATTTCACTACCGATAAGCTTCTGGCGTTTGTTGGCACTGATCTCGGCTTGAACGGCCATGAATTGCGCCAGTCGTTCCTGTTTCACTGCTTCGGGAACATGATTTGGCAGTGCGTTGGCGACGGCACCCTCTACGGCTGAATAGGCAAATGCACCCACGCGGTCGAGCTGCGCCTCGTGTAGAAAATCGAGCAGATAGTGGAAATCAGACTCGGTTTCACCCGGAAAGCCGACTACGAAGGTACTGCGCAGCGTGATATCGGGGCATATTGAGCGCCAGTGGCGGATCCTTTGCAGCGTGTTTTCGCTGTGTGCGGGTCTTTTCATCGCCTTTAAAATCGATGGGCTCGCGTGTTGAAACGGGATATCGAGGTAAGGGAGGATCTTGCCCTCTGCCATCAACGGTATTACCTCATCGACATGAGGGTAAGGGTAGACGTAGTGTAGCCGTACCCACGCATCCAGTTCACCTAACGCCTCGACCAATGGGAAAAAACGGGTTTTGAGGGGTTTACCATTCCAGAAGTCGAGCTTGTAACGGGTATCTACCCCATAGGCGCTGGTGTCCTGAGAGATCACTAACAGTTCACGCACGCCCGCATTGACGAGATTTTCGGCCTCCTGCATCACCTCGCCCACTGGGCGGCTGACGAGATCGCCACGCAACGAAGGGATGATGCAAAACGTGCAGCGGTGGTTGCAGCCCTCAGAGATCTTTAAGTAGGCGTAATGCTTTGGGGTCAGCTTGATCCCTTGTGGCGGCACCAGACTGGTGTAGGGGTCATGCAATGGCGGCAGATGGGCATGCACCGCATCCATCACTTCGTGAGCTGCGTGCGGCCCGGTGACGGCCAGCACTTCGGGGAACTGTTCCTGAATCATATTGCCCTGCGCACCGAGGCAGCCGGTCACAATCACCTTGCCGTTTTCATTGAGGGCTTCGCCAATCGCGTCCAGTGATTCTTCAATGGCGGAATCAATGAAGCCACAGGTGTTGACGACGACCATGTCGGCCTGATCATAACTGGGGCTGATTTCGTACCCTTCGGCGCGCAGGCGGGTGATGATCTGTTCAGAGTCGACCAGGGCTTTGGGGCAGCCAAGGCTGACAAAACCGATTTTAGCGGGAGATTGTGTCATTTTATTACTTTAGGTGATTGCTTTAAGTTTTTGAAAGTATAGTGATTGATCGTGTTTTCAGGTGTGTCTGATAATGTCTATTCTACCTTAGGTCGAGGATTGCCATTACTTTTTCTTTACCACTATCGAGGTTGATCGCTTGTGACAGTATTACTCAGTGATTAGAATGCCTGCTCCCCTGAATTTGAATGGCTAAATGGTAATGAATTGCGTAATTTATAAAGGTCATAAGAAAGCTGATTGCTACCTGTATCTGAAACAAGCTGCGGAGGCAGAAGAAGAGGAATACTTTTCCTGCCTGCCGGAGACGCTGTTAGCACTGCTCGGTAATTTGGAGTTTGTGATGACATTAGAGTTGTCCAGTACGCGTAAATTGGCTCAGGCTGATGTGGACGAGGTGATTGCCGCGATTCATGAAAATGGCTATTATTTACAGAGCCCACCACGCCCTGAAATGATCAATTACATAGAAAACAGTAAATTATAAGTGCTATTTTAGGTTTTTCAAAAAACTGCCGATAGAGGCCCTGAGTGATAGCCTGATGTTGAGATTGGGTTATTTAGGGTATCAACTATTTTATTGTTTAAGAGGGGTGCTTTGTGACTGATTCGACGAGTTTAAGAGATGAAGAAGTTCCCAAGTGGGATATTGCGCTGGAGGGGCTAGCTAAAGAGACCTATCAGCAGACCGCGAGGGGTTTGACAGTAGATGATTTTCACAAGCTGGCGGTTGAAAACAAGATTCGCCTTGATGATATTATGGTCACGATGTTTGAGCTTTGCATCTACGGTGAGTGGCAGTATCAACTGGATGCGAAAAAGGTTGAAATTACGCGCGAGACGCTTGATAACCTGTTTGTGAACGCGCGTCTGCAGGAAAAGGATGTGCGAGATTTCACAGGTAATTGGCGCCCGATTGGGTAATTTTTAATGAGTAGTCACTGCAACCACAGGAACGATTGAGCATGGCGCGTCATGGACCCCTTTCTCTGAAACCCTTCTTAATATCACTGTTACGCGAAGCGTATGATGATAAACAGGGTAATCTCCAGATGACGGATCTTCAGGCACTGGCCACTGAATATTCCATGCGGCTCGATGATATTGTGAGCACGTTAATTGGGCTCATACATGATGAAACGTGGTGTTATCAGGATGAAAATGGAGCACTGTTAACTATCGAGAGTGATCTGCTTGATGGTAAACGGCGGCTGGACGAAAATGACCTGAAAAAACTCAACGGCACCTGGCGGCCAGTAATCGCCGACGCCTAATTATCTGGAAATACATTTTTATGCGCTGAGTCATTGATCGCTATCACCCCGGGGTGTTTGAGTTTGCGCTCTGGGGAGATCGCATAGAACGCTTCATGGATCTTATCCGTTGAGCCTATCGCCACTACATTGTGCTGCTGTTCAACATCTTTTTTGATCACCGTCGGCGCAGTGAAGATACCAACACCCGCCTGACCAAAAGTCTTGATTAAAGCGCTATCATCAAACTCGCCGACGATGATCGGGCGAATCCCCAGGCTATCGAACCACTGCATGATTTCACGTCGAATGGCATTGCCGACGACCGGGAGCAGCATCGGGGCCTGATCCAGTGAATGCGGGAATTCGGGTTGGTATTTCGCCGCTAATTGTGGCGCTGCAAAAAAGGTGATGCCGCAACCACCCAAGTGGTGATTGAATGCGCGCACATTCATCGTCGGCCGGATAGGGCGATCAGAGATCACAACGTCAAGTTTATGGGTAGCGATTTTAGTTAGCAGATTGTCAAAACTATCCTCCAGACAGATGATGCGCACAGGTTCATCCAGTTGGAGGGCAGGCTCTATTAATCGATGTGCGATCAGTTTGGGAATGACATCGGTGATGCCGATCGATAATCGCAGCGGGTTCCCTTCGTCGGCACGATTAGCCAGCACATTCTGAAGTTCGGCGCCCAGTAAAAAAATATCATCCGCGTACTCGAGGGCCACGCGCCCAGCCTCGGTGAGCACCAGATTTCTGCCTGAACGTGAGAAGAGCTTTTTCCCTATCGACTTTTCCAGCAAACTGAGTTGCCCGCTGATGGTTTGTGGGGTGAGATGAAGCTGTTCACTGGCGCGCGCGATGCTGCCTTCTTTGGCCACGACCCAAAAGTAGTGGAGATGTTTGTAGTTGATATTATGCATTTACTGGGCCTTTGCTCGGTTTTATCGATACTTGCAATAGTAATAATCGATTTTTCTGATCTATAAAAGCACTTATAATCCCTTTTTGATCATTTTTCCAGTAAAAACTGCAAACGTCATATTGACTGTGGGGTTAGCAAGTGGAGGCACGATTAGTGGTCGAGTGCTGGTCTTATGGGCGATATCTCCGTAGTATCCCGTTTCATCTGCTTGATTATAACGGCATGAGATTTTCTACTGGTTTCCTAATTTGAGAGTGAATATATCGTAATGACAGGCGCAATCTTATTTGCATCTGCAACCTGTTTGTTGCAGTTTTCAGCGTTTTACTTCGCCCATATTCGTCGCTTTCATGTGACTGTGATGGTCTCGTTACTGATTTTTGATATTGCCTTTCCGGTTTATCTTTTTATGACGCGCGACTGGTATAACCAGCTGATCGTGCAGGGTGACATATTAACGTTTGGTGTGTGGATTCACTTTATGCTGGTGATCACTTTATATGTGTTATATGCGGTGCAGGTACAGGTTGCCCGCACGATCGTTTCCGGTAAAGAAGACGCGGAACGAATGGTCGAGCTTAGAAAAGAGCACCGGGCGCAGGGGATTGGGATTCTGATCACAAGGCCAATGATGATTTTTACCGGTGCTTTACTCGCCCCGGAAGTGGCTACCGCAGTGGTAGGGTAGTTGATTGCTTATTTGCTGCGTATAATCCGCGGTCAGTATTGGCACAGGGAATCGTCAATCGATCTCCTGACGATTCACCTGCCCGGTTAGATAGACAGAATAGAGAACAATGCACATGAAACAGTCGGACGAACAATATTCTAAACGAAAGTACTATGCCCCGTGGGAGAAGGCTTTTGATCGTGTGGTAACCCCCTTCGAAGAGTTTATTCACAGACAGACCACCAGTGGTTTCTTATTGATGGGCTGTGCGTTGCTCGCGTTGATCGCGGCCAATAGTGTCTTTGCAGAGAGTTACCAGCATTTTGTGCATACCCAAATCGGGTTGAATGTCGGCGGCTGGGAGATCGAAAAGACGCTGCATCACTGGGTCAATGATGGCTTAATGGCGCTGTTCTTTTTTGTCGTCGGGCTTGAGTTAAAGCGTGAAATTCTGGTGGGTGAGCTGGCCGATCCTAAGCAGGCAATATTACCTATTCTTGCGGCGATCGGTGGTATGGTGATCCCCGCTTTAATCTACTACTCGATCAATATGGGCACTGAGGGGGAGCGTGGATGGGGTATTCCGATGGCGACAGACATCGCCTTCGCGATTGGTGCGCTGGTGTTGTTGGGCAGCCGTGTCCCCAAGGCGTTGATTACCTTTCTGGTGGCACTGGCGATTGTTGATGATCTGGGCGCGGTCATTGTCATTGCGCTGTTTTACACTGAGGAGTTGATGTTCGGGCCACTGGGCATCGGCTGTGTGCTGTTTGCGGTGCTGGTGTTGTTTAATGTGGTGGGCATTCGTAAGCCACTGCCTTATTTTCTGATCGGGGGGCTACTGTGGTTTGCGCTGCTTAAATCAGGGGTGCATGCGACGTTAGCAGGTGTGCTGACGGCGCTGATGATCCCGGCGCGCCCCAAATATGACCCGGTATTGTTTAGTCAACGTGTCAAGGAATTGATCGCCCGTTTCGACAAGAGTTATCGTCCCGGCGAGAGCATCATGAAAAATGAAGCACAGCAGGCGATTGTGCAAACACTGGAAGATGGTGTCCACGCAGTCGAACCGCCGCTGCAGCGACTCGAACACAGCATGCACATGCCGGTGGCCTTTCTGATCATTCCACTTTTTGCGTTTATCAATGCGGGCATTCCCATCGATTTTTCATCGTTGGGTGAGACCTTAAGTCATCCCGTAGCACTGGGTGTGATTGCCGGACTGCTGCTGGGTAAATTCATCGGTGTTGCCGGTGTGAGCTGGGTAGCACTGAAACTGGGGCTGTGTCGCCTGCCGGAGGGGACGACGTTTGCGCAAATCGCCGGTGTGGCGCTGTTGAGTGGCATCGGTTTTACGATGTCGATCTTTGTCGCGGAGCTTGGATTCGCGGGGCAGCCTGAGTATCTGCTGATGGCGAAAACGGGCGTACTGGTGGGATCGTTGGTCGCCGGTGTTGCCGGGTACATGTGGTTGTTGACGTGCACAAAGCCAGCTAAGAGTTAATAAACATAGTTAAAACAGGTGGTTACTTAAAGTTTTCGTTGTTTTTTCTGCGTTTGAGTTCATTAATATTTGTATGATGCCGAATATATAAATATGAGGGGACTCCCCGGCTGACTGCTGGAACCGTCTATCAGAATGTGAGGTCTCCTCGTCGATAGAAACGGAGCGGATATAAAATGCAGACGGTGCTGGTTATCAACTCGAAAGGCGGCAGTGGCAAGACGACCATTGCGTCTAACCTCGCCAGTCTTTTTGCCGCCTCGCATTTAAATACCGTGTTGATGGACTTTGACCCGCAAGGCTCGAGCCTGCACTGGAATAGTGTGCGTGATCAGCACGGTCTGGCTCAAATAAAGGTGATCGATGCCAGTCAAGTTAAGAGTGGCATGACACGCACCTTTCAGCTCAGTGTTCCACCCACCACAGATAGAGTTGTCATTGATGCACCAGCGGGGATGTGTCAAAAGATGCTCAGCGAGATGTTGGCAAAGGCAGATGTCATTGTAGTGCCCGTGGTGCCATCGCCGATCGATATCCATGCCACCTCTGAATTTATTTATGAGTTGAAATTAATGATGAACGGTTGTCGCCGCAAGCCTGTTGCGATGGGTGTGGTGGCGAATCGAGTGCGCAGAGACAGGTCGCTTTATCAGCCGATGCAACGTTTTCTCGGCGAGCTTCAGGTGCCATTTATTACCATGCTGACAGATAGTGATCGCTATATTCAGGCGGTTGAACACGGCATGGGGATTCATGAAATGAGCCCGCAGTCGGTTAGATCGGAGCTAAGGCAGTGGTTGCCGCTGGTTAAATGGCTGGCCAGCCACAACACGGTGAGTGTTCAGTCTCCTGTCATGGCACGCCCCCTGGGGGCGTTTGCACAGCGTTAAATTATCGATTATTCAGGTAACTATTCACCCTGGTGAGGGCGCGTCATGGCGATTGTGTTAGTGTGCGATTGCGGTAAAGTTAAGCCTGAATTAACCGATATGATTCAAAAGATTAACACCATCAAGAAAACACGAGGCAGTGTCCGTTAATGAGTGACGTAGAAGATCCATCGTCCCCGCATAGCCATGATAATGAGGCGTTGCCGAAAGCGCTTGCCCGCCAACTCGCTAAACAGTGCCGTAAAAGTGCGGAAGAATATGCCTACACCCTGTTTGAACCGCTTGCCAGGCAGTTAGATGACGACCTTTCCAGGCTGGCTGAGAATACTCAGGAGGTCGAGAAGGCGCAGCACTATAATGACTCAAGGGATAAACTGCGTAGTAATCGTGAGAATTTAGCGGCGCAGTTTGAAAGTCTCTATTCACAGCTGCTGAGTCAGGCACTCAATCCGGCTGGCCTTGAGGGCGGCGGCTACGACGTGTCCGCGGGGGGGCTTTCGCTGGTGGATGACTCGCAACTCGAAGAGTCGCTGGTGGTCGAGCAGATTACTGCCAAAATATTTGAGCAATATAGTGATGAACTTTACGCACTGGAACAGCGTTTAGGGTTAGTACTGCCCGGGTTAAAAATGGATGAAGGTAAGATCCCATTTGGTTCAGCGGCGATTTGCAAAGCCTTTGAGATGTTATTAAAACCGCTCGAATTTGAGA
>CALZIG010000029.1 GCA_945787585.1 uncultured Gammaproteobacteria bacterium
AGGCTGATGTCCGTCGAGACCTTGGCGGGTTCCGCGTCGCTGCCACCGGAACCGAAGGCCACGCCCGGCCGCTGCAGATCCTGACGCCTCTCAAAGAAGTCCATGACGCCATCAGCAACAGACTCGAAGCCAGCATTTTGGTAGCGACCGATCAGCTGCATGTTGGGGATTCCTTCCAGTTCATACCGTACTGAATACTGTTAATGACCATCACTTTCGTCTTACTTTGTTTGATTTTATCATTGGTTATCTTACTATAGTTCGTTTAATGACATAGGCATTAGGCCTTGCATTTTGCTTGAATGCGAAGCGAGAATTGAACATTACAAGGATTAAGAGAGTAGAGTCCTTTGACACCGACAGCCTACTAAACCTCACCATCAAACCTGTATAACAATGCAACCAAAAGCAGTCGATTTCGGAATGAACTCACCTGTCATTAAACAAGTCTGATTTTATCTTCCAGTACCACCATAAACAGCATAACCACCTGACTTTACTTTAAAATCATTAAAACCACTCTATTAGGCAATTTAAACAATATTAATCAATTGCCGATACCAACAACTATGGAAGACATACGCGTTGAAGAAATAATGTCACATGGGGTCGTCACCTGCGGCCCTGATGAGCCATTACTCGAAGTGGTCAAGCAGTTGGCCTTAAAGAAATTCTCGTGCCTTGTCATTGTTGAAAATAATATCCCTGTCGGCATTGTGACAGAGCGTGACCTGGTCGAAGTACTGTTCGATACATTGCAGGGCGTCATCTGGGATGAACTCGCCATCCAGAAGTTCATGTCTTCACCTGTTATCACCGTTACTGAGGATATGATGTTGCACGAAGTATTGACGCTATCCCATAAAAATAAGATCCGCCATATGCCAGTGGTTAATTTCATTGGCGAATTAGTGGGGCTACTGACTCAAACGGATATTGTGACGGGTTGCTATGAGAGCACGTGATGTTAAAAATGGTAAATAGACCAATACAGACGTTGCGTCATGTACTGTTGCATACTGCCATCATTATAAACGTTTGATTCAACAGTAAATCGAAATAGCCAGATGCGTCACAGCGTTTTATGTTTGAACAGTATCAATTGAATCGACCATGAAAGATGTTCGCACGCGGACAGACAAATTTTGAATACCACAACACCGCACGTTGTATTCACAGTTAAAGGGAGCAACTCCTTTCAATCCGATCATTGTCTTTCACCCATATAAACATTTCCCTGTAGCACCATTCTCCACAGCTAAGCAGTTCTCGCCCACATAAGAATAATGATGTTTTTTATGTAGGTAAATCACTACCTATGATAGGCGGTTTTATTTTTTATTCATTGTTTACAGCTATTTAACAAAAGCAATCTTTCATTTGTCTAAAATGATTGAATTGACACCTCCTCCCCTGAAATGTACGGTGTTTAAAAAATATAAATGTGATTATATCAATCGAGTTTAAATGACTCGTGCGAAGTGATCAAAAACAATAATAATACTGATACTGGGGAACACTACGCAAATGTTGATACATCGTTATTTTATGACGGCTATATGCCTGTCCGCTGTTTTACTAACCGCCTGCGGTGGTGGCGACTCAGACGCCCCCAATCCTGTACCTCTTCCCAGTAGCGGCTCCTATTTGTTTTATTCAGGGAGTCTTAATGCAGTGGATCCAGCCAATCCTACTTCCCCCATCACGGTAGAACCGGGCAACGATATATCGCCAGCGCGCTTAATTTATAACGCAGGTTACAACGGTCCATCTCGCACTGTCACTAATCAACATTTGCACGCACTCGTTTATGCTAAAACTGATGGCAAGCTCTACCGAGTCAGTGCATTAAAAAGCGGGTCACTCAAGCCGGAACAGGTTTCCAATGAAAGCGAGAGTGTCAACTTGTGCAGCGCTCTCACGAGAGCAAATGTGGCCAACCCAGCTAATGCAGTCTATGTTTATCTTCTATCGGGCCCTGATAGAGACTGCACCACTGACAACGATAATACGTGGAAAATGGTTCGCCTTAGCATGAGCCCATCTGATACCCCCATTTCAGCGATACAACCCATCGCTTCACTAATTGATAGTAACTCTGGTGAAATATCAGGCTGGCTTGTAAATGATAAAGGGACGTTGTCACAATGTGACTCGAATTTTGCTAACTGTATACCTATCGCTTATAACATTGATGCCGCTCGCATCGCCATAAACATCGATGTCATCAAAAATCGCTTTCTATTGGATATTGATAACGTTTTTTATATTTATGATGGTAATAATACTGCAGCACGTTTTTTATCACAGCCACTTTTTTCAATTCCAGCTTCCCCGCAAAAAATTACCGTGCCGACGACGGATGGCACTCATGTTTATTTCAGTCTCGGAAAATCTATCTATCGCTTTCCTACGGATGGCACTGCCGCAGTAGATCTCAATTTTCCTCTGCACACTGATACTGAGACAACCATCATCACATCCCTTGATCTGACAGACAATAAAGTAATCTTTCAGACTGGTTCTACTATCATAAAATCAGTTGATAAAAACGGAGGACTATCAAACATCCTAACGTCTACTCCAGTAGGTGGCCAGTTAACGTATTTTGTCAGTGGTAACTATATTTACTATGGCGTTCAAACCTTAATCACCTCTCACGCGGGTATCGTCGATGAAAACGGCATAAATCGAACTGCATTTAACAATGCAAACTGGGTTGGCCTGCTACAACCCACTAGCGCTGATTACAGTAAATCAACGAGGCAACTCAACGATCCAGCGGTCGTAATTCTTGCCCAGGGGAGTGGTAATGGCTTATCCGGTGCAGTCATTAAATCATACAACGCGAACACCGCGACTGAAAAGGCAACGTTAGGGACACTGCCTGTTTCTGGCGAGCTGGTGTTATTTTTCTGCTCTGGTTATATAAATAATGCCCTCTGCCTCGCCGCGGCTAACTCCAACCTATCAGCACCAGCATCGCCAGTTCAAATTGATACTTTCTTTCTAAACGCAGAAACGGAAAACTCGCTACTACGCCTGACCAATACAAAAGATAAAAATGAGATTCCACTATTTTAAACATTAAAATTTCATAGTGAGTTAATCGTGTTTAATAACATCCACTGACTAATGATGAGTCGCCAAATGGCGGCTCATCTTCAAAATACTCAATCCCGAGTATCAAACCCGCATATTGCTCGAACACTTTTACCATCATCGAACCCACTAAACACCTTTCTATTAAGAATCATCTGCTTGAGTTTACTCATTGCCACGTTTAAACTGATCACCTCACTGAATTAGTCATAAAGTTCGCCCCAGGACTCTACATGAACATTGATATACATCCGAAAACAGTTTTTAAATACTTACTGTACCTCATCACTTTTCTATTATTTGCCAATTGCCTGGGTTTATTATCTAACTTCTACTTTGGGCATGACCATGTCTACGGGCTTGTGCCGCTGTTTGCGTTGAATGTTGAAAATAATGTGCCCACATTTTATTCTTCATGCGCATTACTGGTCAGCAGCGCGTTACTCTTATTCATTGCGCTCAGCCATAAAAAAAATGGTGCCTCTTACCTACCCTGGGTAGGACTGTCGGCCATATTTCTTTTTTTATCGATCGATGAAATTGCCTCCATCCATGAAAGCCTGATTGACCCGGTTAAGAATACATTCAACACTTCTGGCCTGCTGTTTTTTAGCTGGGTTATCCCTTATAGCATTGGACTGGTTGTGTTTGTGATCGCTTATTCTAAATTTCTCATCAATCTTCCCAGAAACACCATGGTTTTGTTTATTGCCTCTGGTGCTATCTTTGTGGGAGGTGCCGTTGGAATAGAACTTTTCGAAGGAAGGGAAGCCGAACTACACGGCTTCAAAACCCTCGCGTTTGCGCTGTACTATACCGTCGAAGAGTTCCTTGAAATGCTTGGCATTGTAATTTTTATCTATGCGCTTCTGTCCTATATCACAACACAATTCACATCGCTTACGATCACGGTTAAAGAATCGCCTTAATACCACCAGCTCCCTTTACTTGTAAATTCAAAAGCAATTATTCGCTGAATGAGTTTCAATCTGGCGCAAAAAATCATAGACTTGAGATATCTATTAACAAGCCGCTCGCTCGTAGATAGTTTTCAATCCTACTTCCAGATAATCGCCCGATTGTGCCGCCTGCAACATTGTGCGATTATTCACGCCTAATGCAGCCCACGTTTGAAACCATTCAATAATAATCAGACGCGGCACTCGATCATTTAATTGCCATAAAAAGGAATTGCTATGGGTACCCACCATTCTCTGTTGCGCTGCTCCGTTATTATCTTTCTGATTACTACACTCTCGGCATGCAGTATGCTGGATAAGGTCGATGAAATTACCGATAAGATAGCGGACACGGCCACCTCAACCACCGCTGTACTGGAAGATGCGATTGAGAATCTCGATCGTAATTCAGCCGACTGGCAGAATGTGTTGCAAGGGACTGTCGGGCAACTTTCCGAAACGGCCTCTGATACCGCCAGCCAGGTGGACGGTATTTTAAACCGTACCGTTGCAGCCACTGGGACTGAGTTTCGTTGCAGCGCCGATTTTCTTGGGCAACGCGTAAAAGAGCAGTTAAAAAATATTCTGGCTAAATTAAAAGGACAGGATCCACAGCCCCTGCGACCTCACATCTGTACCACAGTGCCAGACAATGTCGCCACCGATAAGATTCCAGATCCACTTACCCATATCTCATTTTCCGGCTATAACTTTGATATCAGCTCAGAACTGAAAGCCTACGTTGAACGGACTGATGGGAGTAAGCGCAACATCACCTCCAAACTGAATATGCCGACGCACTATTCGATGACACTGCCCTTCGGCACCACCGGCGCGGTACTTGGCAGCCGCGATCAACGCATCCTGGTGACATGGAATGATCAACCACTGGTCTCAGTCGGTATCACACAGCCGGGACTGCCAGAGTGTGAAGAAAAAGAGATCTCCTTTACCCCAAGCAACATCACCTTTATTCCAAATCGCCACACCGATGGTGACCGAGAGTTTGCGGGCCATGGACCACGCGTGACTGGCAGTGTAAAACTCATCGAGGATGTCTCGGCGGGAACAGCGCGAAAAGTTAAGATGCGAGTACAGATGAAGGCGCGCGAAACTAAAAAAGACTGGACCACGGTCGAAGGACAGAAAGACTATGATGTCTTTAGTTTTCCATCTGGCTACAAGATTGTGCAGCGTCTGACACCTTCGACCACCATTTCCAGCTTCGATTATACCGACAGCAACCATCGTGACGATGTCATCAACCCGGGCCAGGGGCCTGCCCGTCAGTTAATTATTACTGGTGACACCAAAGGTAAAGACGTTGGCAAGGTAAAGGCGGTGGTGCATTTCAATCAGGTGCGCTATAAGATTCGCCAGGTTAGCAACTGCGCCGCACCTGGCAGTACACCTGCGCTACTTATTAAACCTATCAAAATGCGTATGCTGGCCCCATAGTGACGTTTCAAGCTGACAATAAAGCTGAGCAAGTTATTCTTGCTCAGCTTTATTTTTTCTCTCTGTTTTTAAACCCTATAAAATGGCTTATCTAAATACAAAGTTAAACTGCAACGAATCGATATTGTCGCGTACGACATATTCGCCGCGTAGTTCGAGTTTTTTACTCAGCGCATAACCCAGCCCAGCACCAAACATCACCCCATCGTCATCACCGACATCAAGACCAGCGCGAACCACAAGATCAGTTTTAGTGGCGACATTCCAGCTACCTACCAGTGTTCCCCACAGTCCAGTGGCACTCACAGAACCAAAATTCCCCCTATGCTCAAAACTTCCGCTGTCCATATAGCCGGCCTCAATCGCAAGGTCACCTTTTCCCAGTTTGGCTTGCAGCGGGTAACCTGCGAAAAACTGGAAACCCGTAGCATCATCCCCACGAAGATCGTTACCGGCAATACCACCGCCAAAATAGAGCCTGTCAGCAATATCAACTTCGGTATTTGCCAGCACAGGTGTGACGCAACCAATCAGCACCATGGTAGCTAAAATATTTTTCATTAACGTGTATCCTTTAAACATAAGAAGTGAATGCGACAAACTCGGCGGCTTCCCACCCAATTTATCCCGAGATGACTATGTTTGAAAGCGCGATCACCGTCCAACGTCTAATGCCATTGGGTCGATTAAAAGTAGCTTTCCTGTTACAGCATATTAAATCTAATGACATTATCGATTCTTAGCAGTGCATCACACTTTTCATGCTCATTCAGGTCAATACTCCGCTTTACTGACTTACTTTACGTGGAGACACACTATTATGAACAAACATTATCGACTAATCGCACTCATCCCGCTCCTATGGTTAAGTGGTTGCTCCAATGATGAGACCACTTCTTCATCAGACGAGTCTTTGATAGAGCAATCCCAGGATGATCACCTGCTCAAAGACCAGGCTAACGTACTGCAAGATGCACAGGCGCTTGAGGAAAAAATGTTAGATGGCATGGCTAATCAGCGCGATGAGGTAGAAAAACAGGGCGAGTAAAATCTATGCCGGATAGTATGCAGGATTAGCGAGGGAGCTACTCATCATCCGCATCCTGCTTTTCCTGTATTTTTTTCTGCCACATGCCGTAACCCATTGCGCCGAAACAGATAAACAGTAGCGGTAACATCAAGGCACTCAACAAAGGCGCAAGTGAACTTAAACCAACAGTAGTAAGCACCATCGTTAATAGTGGTGTGAATAAAAATACGGTCGCGACCAGTGCCCCTTTAAGACCGAGAAAAACAATTCGATCTGCCCGGCTGACGGGTTTGTCTTCTTCAGTGGCCATTAGTCACAACACCTTTTATCTTGCTGAATCGGTGGGCACGGCACATCGCCATACGAACAGAACACACAGCAATCTCCCGCCTGCGGTTTCAACAACAGACCACAACCGCTGCATTGGTGGTAATACTGACAGGCATCTGTTGGCATCTCAAGGCGTTCCTGATGACCACACTCAGGGCAGGCCAATGTTGAAAAAAGAATCGGTGAAAGTTCTGTCATCAACCAAACCCCTGCATCTCATCCATTAACTGTGGCAGCCAGGTCACCACATCTGGAAACGCGATCAACAACCCCAGTACTGATAGTTGAATCACAATAAACGGTATCACACCGCGATAGATCTGGGTAATCTTTACCGACGGCGGCGCGGCCGCCTTGAGGTAAAAGAGCGAAAAACCAAACGGGGGCGTGAGGAATGAGGTCTGTAGGTTCATCGCAATCAGAATCGCAAACCACACCGGATCGATATCCATCATAATCGCAATCGGTGCGATGATCGGCACCACCACAAAACAGATTTCAATAAAATCTAAAAAGAAGCCGAGCAGAAAGATGATCAGCATGCTGACGACGAGAAAGCCCCACTCCTCGCCCGGCAGCTCCATCATGATATCTTCGACCATCATGTCGCCACCCATGCCGCGAAACACCAGCCCAAAGGTGGTGGCGCCGATCAGGATCAAAAACACCATACTGGTCATGCGCGTGGTCTGCTGCATTGTGCCCTGCAAGTTTGGAAAACTGAGACGCCGCCGCATCAGCGCCAGCAACATTGCGCCCAATGCGCCGACTGCCGCTGACTCGGTGGGTGAAGCGATGCCAAAAAAGATCGATCCCAGCACCGCGACTACCAGTGCCAGTGGCGGCAACAGGCTCTTCAGCACCGCCATCCACAAGCTGCTATCACCGCGCTCGGCCTGTAGCTTCTTTACATCGATTGCAGGCGCATGCTGCGGTCTGAACCATGCAACCAATAAAATAAAAATAATAAACAGTACGACCAGCAAAAAACCTGGCACCACTGCCCCGGCAAAGAGCTGGCCCACCGGCACGCCAACCACATCAGCCAGCAGAATCAATACAATGCTAGGCGGGATGATCTGTCCCAGCGTACCGGAAGCGGCGATGGTGCCGGCAGCAAGTTCCGTACGATAACCATGCTTTAACAGTGCAGGCAGTGCAATCACCCCCATTGTCACCACAGTAGCGCCGACCACACCAGTAGTCGCGGCGAGCAGTGCGCCGACGATGACGATCGATACCGCGAGTCCGCCACGGATGCGGCCAAACAACATCCCCATTGTCTCCAACAGCTCTTCGGCAATGCCGGATTTCTCCAGCATGATCCCCATAAAGACAAACAGCGGCACGGCCAGCAATGTGAAGTTGGTCATGATGCCCCAGATGCGCATCGGTAGCAGCTCGAAGAAATCGAGGCCGAGGAAGATGCCGCCAAACACCATCGACACTGCACCGAGGGTGAAGGCGACGGGAAAGCCAATCATCAGCGCGATGATCACCACGCCGAACATAATGAGCGCCCACACTTCCATCTCCATCAGACGTCTTGCTCCGGTGCTGTTTTCGCGTCGTCACCGCGTGTTGCAATCTTCTGCGCACTACGAATAATCATCGCGACACCCTGGATCACTAATAAGACAAAGCAGAGCGGAATCATCATTTTAATCAGATAACGGTACGGTAGCCCGCCGGGGTCGGGCGAATGTTCGTCCAAAGTATAGGCATTTTCGACAAATGGCCACGCGCTATAAATAATGAGGATTGAGAACGGCAGCAGAAAAAAGAGTGTACCGAACAGATCAACCCATGCGCGTCGTCGCTCATTCATCCAGCGTGCGCGATAACAGAGATCGACTCGCACATGACAATCATGCTTCAACGTATACGCAGCACCGAGTAGAAAGATCAATGCGAAGAGGTGCCACTCCAGCTCTTGTAATGCAACCGAGCCTTCCTGAAACAGATAACGCATGGTGACGTCGTAACTGACCAGCAGCACCAGCGCCAGCGTCAGCCACGCGACGATGCGACCGCTCCATTCGCTAAAGCATTCGATCACGCTGGCCACACGTGCCAGTGCATTGTTATTCTGTGATGTCATGAACTCTTTTAACCTGGCGCTGTGGTCAGTGCTTGCAACGGTAACTGTCCCTGATGTTTGATGGTGTAGACCCCTTTGGCATTGGGTGTGCCGATAAAACGCAGCCCCTGCCGCAGGTCGTTACGCTGGTTATCGCGCAACTCGATAGTCGCAGCAAAAATATAATCCCCAGCGGGCTGTATTAACAGCGTGCCATTCACCTTCAACGGGCCATCGATATCACGCACCACGCCATTAATTTTATCGTCCGCAGTCGTCAGTACCAGTTCGAAATTTCCAAACGTGGTGTTGTTCAGTTCCAGTCCGGCATCGCGCCAATGAATCGTTCCTTCGACAACGCCCAACTGTTCCCCTTCCAGTGCAAGCTCATCGAACTCAATCTCAAACAGGCCACTTAAGCCAAACGCGAGCTGTGGCGAGAGTGTTTCAATCGCGGCGGCGGCGAGGCTACCTTTGAAATCGTGCAAATAAGGCCCGCTCAGGCCGCGCCCCAACGTGCCCGAGAAATCACGATCATCGTAACGAAAACTGACCGCGCTCTGCACACGCGCCAGTAACAATGCCGCGGGTTGTAGTTCCCATTGCAGTGATTCAAGTCGCTGTGGGCGCTGCCCCAATGTTGCGACTGCGGCACGCCCCTGCCACACCGTGCCATCAATCTGATAGAGCGCGAGCGGCAACTTCGCTTTGGCCCAGTGATACACCCTGTCCGCAGGGGTTTGGGCCGCCACAAAAAAGAGATAACTCACCAGCGCAAGCGCGCCATAAAGTACGATCTTCTTTTTCATCCGGCACCCTTCAACGTCAGGCGCACGTTAACCATGCCACTCTCGGCGTGTTGATCAACGGTAATACTATCAATCGACACCGTATGTCGATTTTGTAACGTTTCCAGCCAGCGCATCATTTTGTCAAAGTTGGCGCGCTCAAGGCGAATCCGCACCTTGTCACTCCCTTCAGGTTCGACCCGCGTTACTGCACCGCCCAACCCACTGCGCTTGGCGGTCTGATCGGCCAGCGAGAGTAGCGACGCGCCGCCACTCACCGCACGATTCTGCGTGCCACTCCCTTTGCGTAACTGGGCTGCCTCAAGCGCCGCGGCTTCCATCCACTGACTCACGGCACGCTGCTCGCTCACTACCTCGCGCATGCGCTCAACGTCGCTGGCGAACGACAGCCAGCTCCACACCAGTAGCGCCACTATCAGCAGTGATGCGCCGCCGATCACCACCATGCGCTCACGAGGGGCTAATGTTGCAAGCCACGCCTTCATGCGCCTTTACCTTTTAGTTGCAGGCGCGCTTCAACACGGTTGCCACGCGCAGTCGCCGAGAGGATCTCAACCTGCAAACCGGCCTCTTTTATAATGCGCTGCTTCAACTGATCCAGCCCCTGAATATCCGCAATCGCGAGCGCCATATCAAGCTGACCGTTGCGATAACTGATGCGCTGTAGTTCCAGCCCGTTGGCACCCTTCAGCGCATCGCCTACCGATGACAACAGGGTTAACAGACCATCATCGCTGCCACCCTCACCACCGCGTAATTTTTTGAGACACTGTTTCATCTGCGCTTCAGGGTTAACAATGCGTTTAGCGCCGGGGCAGGCGGCGAGATAAGTCTCTTCGATATGTTTTTTCAGCGCGGCCTGTTCTGCGCTCAGTTTAAAATAATCGACTACCGTCATCCCGCCAGAGATCAGCAGCAGTGCCGCCAGCATGGCCGCGGCGGCGCGCCACGGGCGTAGCAGCTTGCCGACCTGATCGCGGCGACTATATTGCCCCTGCAACAGGTTGAGCGTCTGTTTTTCATCCAGCCCTTGCGCCAGCAGTGCCAGCGCATCGACCGCCTCTTCTTCGCGACTCACCACCAGATCAAACTCACTCAACTGCTCGATCAGCGCCAGGTCATCGCCCGCGCCGGCACTGATCAGACGTAGCTGCTCAGGCGCGCCCGCCCCTTTGCCACTGGCCCGCAGCGCACTGCGCAACATCACCACCAGATTATCTACGTCGACTGCAAAGCCCTGGTTGCGACCAGTACTGACCAGTGCGGTTTCGCCTTCCAGCAGTAACGTCCACTCCGGCCGGTCGGTGACCGGCAGACAGCAGAGGTCGGCGACAATCATATGCGGCTCGACGCCGTGCATCCGCAATAACTCAAGCCACGACTGCATCTTTTGGTGCTCGACCACCACCGTGGCCACCTGTCCGGCGGCATCCGGCTCATCGATCACAAAATGGAGCTGCTCGACATCACTCGCCAGTTGATCTTCGAGGAGATAGGGCACGGCACTGAGAATACGCTGACGATTGCGGCTCGGCACCGTGGCCGACATCAGCAATAGTTCTGTGGCAGGGACAATAACAATGACACGGCAACCACTCGCCGCGGCGGCGAGTTCACCCATCGGCATCTCACTGGAGACCCCTTCCGCACCCGCTTCAGCGA
>CALZIG010000030.1 GCA_945787585.1 uncultured Gammaproteobacteria bacterium
ACTGACGAGCGAGGTGTTTGCGGTAGTGGATGGGGAGGTCATTTCGCAGCAGACGTTTGATACGTTTATGCACGTGGGGAAGCGGCAGCGTTTTTTTCACGGTGATATCCCTGAGCAGCAGCTGGCTGAGTTTCGCAAGGAAGTGGCGCAGCGCTTGATCGATCAGGTGTTGTTACGTGCTGCGGTGCGGGAGCGACAGATCAAACCGGATCCTGAGCAGGTGAAGGCGCAACTGGCAGCGATTGAGGCACGCTATGAGGCGCGACCGCAGTGGCAGGCGCAACGTGAAGGGTTGCTGGCGGAGCTGCAGCCGCAGGTGGAGGAACAGAGCCAGCTGGCGCAGCTTGAAGCGCAGGTGAGGCGGGTGGAAGTGGTAGATAGCGCAGGGGTAGAGGCCTATTATCATGCCTACCCTGAGAAATTTACCACGCCGGAGCGGGTACGAGTTTCGCTGATTCTGCTGGGGATTGAGCCCTGGGCGCAGGCGGCGCGCTGGCAGGCGGCGGAGGATGAGGCGCAACGGTTGATCAAACAGTTGCAGCAGGGGGGCGATTTTGCCGAGATGGCGCGGCTGCACTCAAGTGACAGCTCTGCGCTTAAGGGCGGGGACCTCGGGTATGTGCACCAGGGGATGCTGGCAGAAGCGGCGCAGCGGGTGATTGATGGCCTGAAGCCGGGGGAGGTTTCAGGGGTTGTCCGCTTGTTGAAAGGGATTGCGATATTCAGAGTTGAGGAACGGGTTAAACCTGTGTTGAACCCTTTTGAACGAGTCGCAACGCGTGTGCAGGAATTGTATGTGCGTGAAATAAGTAATAAAAATTGGCGTAAATTTATTGATGAGATGCGCAGCAGTGCCGACGTTAGGGTAAGAGATCCATTGCTGCTACCAACGAACAATGAGTAGGGGGTTGTTCTGATTATTATGCGGTCGTTGCAATTTGTGGTTGTAACGTTAGATCAGTGCGGGTCAGGTGACTAGGCGAATGGCGGATCAGCGGCATTTTGGCCTGATCACGTGCGCGGTGTTGTTGTGCCCGCTCGCCGCACCGCTGGCCGCGCCTGTCGATCTCTCCGGTGAGGTCGGCTACGCCTATCGCATGCTGAAGAGTGATACAGAAGAGACCGTCAGTAATCAGCTGCGCGGCGCCATCCGCGGTCAGACCTATATTTCGCAGCCGTGGATTGCGACCGTCAATGCCAACCTGCGCATGACGCAGGACAACACCAGTTATAGTCTCACCTCGAATCCGAATGTCAATGACAGCACCTCTACACTGACCACCGGCGAGCTCAATCTTAATGTGATCCCGCAGAGTCGCTTTCCGTTGTCGATCTCCTATCAGGCCAATGATAGTCGCGTGGACACAATGAATACGATCACCAGCCCGCTGACGGCTTCGGGTAGCCGTGAGTTTGAGACGCGCCGTTTATCGATTCGACAGAGCGCGGATCTGCGTGAGCTCGGACGCTATCAGATTAACTATGATGCCAACACGTGGGAATCGACCAATAGCGAAAAGTACAGTGACTGGTTAGTGGGTGCCAATGGCGATATCAACTGGGATAAAAATCGCCTACAGCTGCGCGGTTACTATAAAGTGATTGATCGCGCCGCGCTGGGTCAGGAGTCGACGAATACGACGTTGAGTGGCGACCATTTTTGGTATCTGACACGGGATTTAAGAGTAGACAGCTCGGCTGATTATTATAATTATGAGACTAAGTCATTGCCATCAGCGGTCGTGTTTAGTAACGGTGAGCGTGAGACGACCAGTGAGCAGCTCTCAAGTTTTGTCTTCTGGCGTCCAACGGATAGTCCCTTTACTGCGAGTGCAGGCGTCAGGGTTTTTATGTTAGACAGTGAGGCCGGTTCTAGCAATTCGGGGCCGAGTGTGATCGCTAATGAAACAGAGCTGACGAGTGTTAATGCCACGGCTGGCGGGATGTATCAGCACACCAAGAATCTTCGTTTCGACACCAATGTGAACTTTTCCGTCAATGATAATGGCGCTGAGAATAATAATTCTCACCTTGCGCGTGTGGGTGCACTGTTTCAGTCAGATTATTATGAGGTGCTTGGTGGGGCGAGTTATCAGTGGTACGCCTCCAGTGCGGGGCAGATACAAAAGTCTGGTGATGACGATCGCAATACGCTCAGCGCGAATCTGGGGCACGATGTGAATCGTGCCTGGATGAATGACGATAAAACCTCGACGCTGCGTGTAGGCCTCAGTCAGGCGCTGAACGCGGCCTTTGAGGGGGGTGATGCTGACTCTGATACACAACGACTGGATCACTCTGCGACTGCCGGCTGGGATAGTTATGGTGGTAGTGGCACCACTTATGCGGCCTTGACGCTGTCTGATGCACGCACCTTTGGGGACAGTGAAAGTGACCAGCAACTGGTTAATGCGCAGCTCTCTCGAACCCAGAATTTATCCCGTCGCAGCTCATTAACGGGTAATATTACTGCGCAGAGTGTCAGTCAGAAATTTTCCGGACAAAGTGTCAGTCAGACGGCAACCACCACCACAGGATCGCTGAATTATCAGCATTCGCGGCTGTTTGGGATGCCGCGTTTGCGTTTTGGTTCGGATCTGAGGTTGTCGCGTGCATCGGAATCGCAGGGCGTGGATCGCTCTGAGTGGGAAAACCGACTGGATTATAGTGTCGGTCTAGTAGATACTAGGGCGAGTTGGCGCCTGATTGATGCTGGGGAGCAGGATTACAGTTTAGTGTACTTTCAGGTTACACGACGTTTCTGACGGCGTCGTGGGCTCATATAATAAGCGTAAATTACGAGGAGAGAGTTTGGTATGTCGTCTAAGATCAAGCGTAACGTGTTGAAATCGATGATCATAGGGGTGTTGGCCTACATGGGAGCCCTGGGGGTCCCGCAACCTGCGCAAGCAGAGTATGCCGATGTCGTGATCAATAATTATGCCGATGCAGCGGGCATGCGCCCGGCGGTTTTTCCGCATTGGTTCCACCGTATTCGTTTCCGTTGCAAGGTGTGTCACGCGGATCTCGGGTTCGCATTTAAGGCGGGCGGTAACAAAATCACGATGGCGAAGATCATCGATGGTAAGTTTTGTGGCGCTTGTCACAATGGTGAAATTTCATGGTCAGTTGAAAACTGTGCCATGTGCCATTCCGGTAATCCGGGCACCCCGACCCACTTTCACGGCAGTACGGTACAGCGTCTGATTGCGCCGGCCTACAAGCCGCTTAAAGCTACAGATACCAAGAAATAAAGGACGCGAGCCATGAATCATAAAACAAAAGCTATCTCCTTTTCATGTGCAGTAATGATGGCTGCATTTTTGTGGAATGCACAAAGTCACGCAGCAGAGGCGGGAGAGAATGCAGCGCCTTTGATGTTAGCTGAAGTGTCCGGACCTAATACATTCAATCTTAACTTGAAGAAGCCGAAGGCACGTAACCTGCCGCCTGCTGAAGATGGTATTCATGACCCTGAAAATGAAGCGACCCATTCGTTGCAGCATCCGCTTGAGGCATATAAAGGATTACCGACCAGCGAGTTTGGTAACTATGTAGATTGGGTGAAGGCGCTTGATGAGGGTAAGTTACGGCCTCGCTGGGACCGTGCCGATCCCAATGATGAGCCTTTCGTGATGGATCTTGATATTGTGCGTCCAGTGAAGGCTTCTGTGCCTGATGTGGTGTTTCCACATCGTCAGCATACCGAGTGGCTTTACTGCTCAAACTGTCATCCAGCCATCTTTAAACCACAACGACTGGCGAACCAAATCAGCATGTCTGCGATCCTGTTGGGGCAGAAATGCGGCGTATGTCACGGTAAAGTCTCTTTTCCAATTGAGACGAAAACCTGCCGTAAGTGTCACTCTAAGCCAAAACCAGCCGATTGGCAGCCGCCTTTGAGTGAGGCGACATTGAAGAATCCCTGGAAATAACCGACATAATTAATTCGAGCTGAGACATATTAAAGGTTAGAAAATCAAACATCGGGTGAATGCTTCGCCCGGTGTCTTTCCCTGTGATCTGTTTCAGTCTGGATTAATTGTTGTGTTAATTTTAAAGGATTATTGAAGCCATGCAAATACCACTTTTGAGGTACTACCCCGTTAAAGTTGGGATGATGTCTGTCCTGTTGGCGCTGTCTGCGCCTAGTTATGCTGTAGATGACGATTGGGGTGATGAGGAACAGATTGATATTGCAAAGATTTTTGTAATATCGTCAGAAGAAAAACCAAAATCGCATCCTTTTCATGGGGTTGGCCACAAGCTCGGACTGGACGTTGATGGCGTGGCTGGAAAGGAGTTGGTGTTAACACGAGGGGAAAGCTACGCCTTTCGCGTTGAGACAGATATTCAGCATGATGTTTACCTGTCGACCGAGGCGGTCGGGCGCGGTGCCTCAGTATTTGCTGATGGGGTGAAAGGTAACTTTACCTATGCCGGTATTGTGACCATTGAGACCTCTAATAAAACACCGAAGGAACTTTATTACGCTTGCCGTAATCACAGCTATATGGGCGGCAAAATTCATATCGCGAACCCAGGTGAAGAGAATAAGGTAGTGTTGGGTCAGATTGATACATCGTCTTTCCCCGCAACTAAACCACCGAAACCGATATCGTTAAATACGGTAAAACAGAAAATTAGCTTCGCAGACATGTTTGTCAGTCAGTCTTCAGCGGCAACACGTGTGGGCAACAGTGATAATGACAAGGCGAAGGTGGCCTATACCGATGCCCATGAGCGCCTCAATAAGGCAAAAGTGGCGATGGACGCGGGTGATCTGATGCTGGCATTGAGTGAAGTTGATGAATCGTTGCGTTCGATGAGTACAGCAGCGCGACTGGTGCCGACGCCTGAGCAGCTGGCGGAACAGCAACAGATGTTTGTCGCTTTGATGGAAGAGGTAAAGACCTTCGAACAGTCATACAAGCGCAATGTTGAACGGATGGAAAAGAGTGGGCGCACCGATGTACGTAAACACCTGAGTTATGCAGAACTGGAAAGTACCGTTGAAGCGGCGGAAAGTCTACATGAGATAAACGAAATTGCTGCGGCCAATCGTTTGATGAAAACTTTACAAAAGACAATTACTACTGCATTAGGTAAGATACTTGAAAACCAGACCGTGGTTTATGATAAGACGTTTGATACGCCATTAGAAGAATATGAATATGAGCTGGCGCGTTATTTGAGCTACGAAGAGCTGGTTCCTTTGGCGATTGAGCAGAAGCGCCCATCTAAGCGGGCGGTTGAGTTAATGGATCAGTTCGTTGTGAAAGGCAAAAAAACTTATAACGAGTCGTTGCCTGTGGCTAAAAAGAAGGATTACAAAACCGCGATACTGATGTTGCAGGGTGCAACTTTTCAAATACAGCGTGCATTACGGATGGTGGGAGTGAGATAGCATGACGCAGGCCATGAATCAACGATCACAGAAGATACTACCCGCATGGGGGTGGTGGCATGTGGTCGCATTCGTGGCCTGCTTTACCTTTGCTTTGCCTGGCAATGCTGCTGATATTGATGCAGCGCCGGCCGCTCAATCATCAGAGCCTGGCATTACTGCGGTATGGTCGCGCGGGCTTCATTTTCAAACGGAAGGTGAGGTGGTCCCACTGGCTGAGGATGGTATACATGATCCTGATAACGATGCCGTGCATCTACTTCAGGAGCCCTATGAGTCGATGGCAGATTTTCCGCGAGACTCACAGGGGATCATTGACTGGGTGCAGACGTTGCGTCAGGGGCTGATTGACCCGCGCATGAGTCTTAATGGCGACGATATTATGTATCCGGTGGATTTCGATATTATCTTTAAAAACACAGGTTCGATGCCGCATGTGCGGTTTCCACACCAGCAGCATACAGAGTGGCTGACCTGCGCGAATTGTCATCCATTGATCTTCATTCCGCAAAAGGGCGGAAATCCCATCTCCATGTCAGCGATTATTCAGGGTGAATATTGTGGTGTCTGTCATGGTAAAGTCGCCTTTCCACCTACAATGAATTGTGGCCGATGTCATTCCGTTCCAAATCAAGCCAACTTGCGACGCTAATCGCACTGAGTGCCGTCCTCCTGCTTGGGGGGTGCACCATGCTGTCCAAAGACGGGGCAGTCAAACCGGCGCAAAAAAAACAACAGTCGCTCTATGGCTGGCGTGATATTGATGGCGGTTTTGAAGGCAGTGGCATCACCGGCAAACGCCATGTGCGTTTTTTACGCCCAGTGCAGGTTGCCGCGCGCGGCAATTTTGTCTTTATCGTCGATGCTGGGGCCGATTTACTTTATCGATATGAGCTTGCCCGTGACCAGTTGACTGTCGTCATGGACCTTAATCATGTCACTGCGGGTGAGGTCTCTGACATTTACCTCTATCCCGATCACTCATTTTTGCTGGTCGATCCCGATTCTGCACGTGTGCTTCATTTTGATCGAAATGGGCGCTATATCCGCACCTTTGAGGATCGTCTCAATCTGATTCGCCCTGTGGCGGTCACCTATGACGAAGCGATGGGCCGGGTGTTGATTGCCGACGGTTCCAGTGATGACATTCTGGTATTCACCACCACCGGTCAATTGCAGGGGGTGATTGGTGCGCGTGGTGTTACAGAAGGACGCTTCCTGAATATTACGGCGATTACTTCTGGCGAGGATGGTATCTATGCCACCGCGCGCCTGGGTCATCGCGTGCAGTTGATGGGGCGTGACGGCAGCCATCGCAAGACGTTTCAGCCCGACACGGTGGTCTTTCCACTGGCGATCGCGGTCGACCGCAGCCACAACACCTTCGTCAGTGATTACCTTGATAACTCCATCAAAGTGTTTCGAGACGGCCTGTTTCTTGAGAGTATTGCCGGTTCGGGCGCTGGGCCGGGGCGCTTTAAGCGCATTAGCGATCTGTGGTACGACGCCGGCTTTCTCTATGCGGTGGATAGTCTGAATGGGCGGATACAGATTTTACGGGTAGAGGTGGTGGAGCCTATTCTACCGATCGAGAACGAAGATGAGGCATTCGAAGCAGAGGCCACGGCGGCGGCGATTGCGGAAGAGATGAGTGCTGAAGATGATGTGCCGGATGGCGCGGCTGCAGCGCCAACACCCGCACCTGTTGAAGCGAAAAGCGTCGCGCAACAAGAGCTGGAAGCTGCGCAGAGTGAACTGGAAAAAATCCAGTCTGAACTGGCAGCTGCACGCGCTGAACTAGAAGCGGCGCAGGCAAAAAACGCGAGCGAAGCGGATAAACGTGCCCCTTCGGACGTAGATGAGGCCGATGCTTCGCAGGTGAACGGCTCGTCTGCCAGTGATACCGCTATCAGCGATACCCCGGAATAATTCCCCATGAAGCGTCTTCCCTACCATTGGCTGGCGGTATCGTTATGCCTGCTGCTTGCGGGCTGTGCGAGTGCGCCCGCGGTGTTGAATTATGATCTGCAGGCGTCTGGTAGACATGTCTGGCCAGTCGAGCCTGAAATCCCACGTTATCAGTATGTGGGACAGTTAACCGGCGAAGAAAACTTCGTGAAAGCGAAGGATGATGTCTCCGTCGGGCGCAAAATGTTTGACTGGCTGGTGGGAATCGTCGCCGGAGAAGAGGCCCCTACCGTGCTACAGCGTCCGCAGTCCGGTGCGGTCGATCGTGATGGCCGCGTCTATGTGACCGATGTCAGCCGCGCCGCGGTTTATGTCTTTGATAAGCCGGGTGGTCGACTTGCGGTGTGGGAGATGGCCGGCGAGCAGACGCGCTTTAAAACGCCTATCGGTCTGGTGGTGATCGAGCTGGGTGAGGGCAAGCGTGAAATACTGGTGGCCGACGCTGATCTTAAACACGTCGCCAGACTCGATCAAAACGGCAAGCCACTGGGCCATTTCGGTGAAGGTGAGCTGGTGCGCCCGACAGGGCTGGCACGCGATCCGCAGAGCGGTCATGTTTATGTTGCCGATACGCACGCCCATGACATCAAGATTTTTGATGCCAGCGGTGCCTTACTAAAGACTGTGGGCACGGGCGCTAGAGGTGAAGGGGTCGATGCATTTAATTCCCCCACCCACCTATCCTTTGCCAATGGACAGCTTTATGTCAGTGATACGCTCAATTCACGGATCAATGTCTTTACCGCAGAGGGTGAGTTTGTACGCACGTTTGGGCGTCGCGGTCTCTTTGTCGGTGACCTGCCGCGGCCGAAAGGGGTAGCGGTTGATAAAGACGACAATGTCTATGTGGTGGAATCCTATTATGATCATCTGTTAGTATTCGATAACAAAGGGAATTTACTTTTGCCGATTGGGGGCTCGGGTAGCAGTGTAGGGGAGTTTTACCTGCCTGCTGGCATCTGGACAGATCACCAGGACAGGGTATATGTGGCTGATAGTTTTAATGGTCGAGTAGTGATATTGCAGTTTTTGGGGGGGGCATGAGACGCCATTTTACAGGTACGTTGTTGATCCTGGTTGCTATTCTATCGATACCTTTGTCGATGACAGAGCCTGCTTACGCCGCCAGAATCTCGGATATCTCGAACACCAAGCATAACTTTTCTGCGACCGTCGCGCCGACCGAAACCGTACGTAACGCCAGCGCCGTCTCAGAGTCACAGATCTGCGCGTTTTGCCACACCCCGCACGGCGCGACCAATGAACCTCGTACACCACTGTGGAACCGTACCCTGTCGAGCGCCACTTACACCCCTTATTCATCGACATCGTTGGACGCGACCGATTTAGGGCAGCCGGAAGGCAAATCCAAACTCTGTCTGTCGTGTCATGATGGCACGCTTGCGCTCGGTTCGGTGAATGTACTGAATCGTGTCGAACTCAAGAAAGAGGGGCGCACTGTGCCGTTTCAGGGGACTCGCGCGGATGGCTCGATTCCTGATGGCCTTGGTGAGACCACCGGTTTCACCCGCCGTATTGGCGCGGACCTGAGTAATGATCACCCGATCTCATTTACCTTTGACAGCGCGCAGGCTGCGCGTGACGGGGAGCTGTATAACCCGGTTTCTGAGCTGCATATTAAAGAACGTTCGCCGGGCAGCGGGCCGCCGTTCCCGCAGTCACAACACACCGGCGTGCAGGGGTATTTGCCGCTTGAAGGTGGGCAGGTGGAGTGTATTACCTGTCATGACCCGCATGTACGTTCGGATGACCCGAACGAAGGCAATATCAAATTTTTACGCGTCAATCGTATTCAGCGCAATGCGGAACCAGTGGATGGGCAATTTAACGCGGATAACGACATCATCTGTATCGCCTGTCACGACAAGGCGGGCTGGGTCGGTTCTGCGCATGCGAATCGCCTGGCGGGTGATGAACGATACACTGTGCCCGCAGGTGATCTGCGTGAGTTCCCGCGTGATACCCAGGTGTGGCAAGCGGCCTGTCTGAATTGTCACGATCCACACACAGTACAGGGATCGCGCCGCATTTTACGTGAAGGTACTGATGGCCCCACCGCGATTGATCCAGCAACGGGCGCAAAATTTAAGCAGGGCGGTGATCACGCCATCGAAGAGGTCTGTTTCGCCTGCCATTCACTGGATGGCGGCACGCTCGCCGGACAGGGTGTCGGGGGTGTGACCGGTGGTTTTCAGGTACCGAATGTGAAGACTGACTTTGTTACCCCGGGCAATACCCATATGCCGTTACAGAGTGCCGATCAGCGCGCCGGTCGAGAAGTGCATTCCATCGGTACCGGTGGGGATGGCTCTGAGGGGCTGACCCGTGGGCAGGATTTTGTCGAATCGCCGGAGAAGATGGGCAAGGGCAACCTGATGAATCGTCACGTCGAGTGTACCGATTGCCATAATCCGCACCGTGTCGCCAAAAACCGTATGTTTAATGCCAATAACGCCATTCCTGATGATGCTGGCACACATCCGCACACACCGGGAGACCTCGCCGCGAATGGCTTAACAATGCACACTAATCTTGCATCTGGGGTGCTGCGCGGAATTACCGGCGTTGAGCCGGTGTACGGCTCCCCTGCATTTTTCAGTGAACCTGTCAGTTTTACGTTGAAACGTGGTGACCCGGGCACGGGCGGCGATACCAATGTCGATGCACCCCATGTAACGCGTGAATATCAGGTCTGCCTCAAGTGTCACTCAAACTACGCCTACGACACGCCACCGCCTTTGGGGCTGCACGGCGGCAGTACCGCGGTCGGCACCAATGCGATGTTTGAATACACCAATCAGGCGATGGAGTATCAGGCACCCGAAAGCCATATGGGTGAGGCGAGTTCTACGCCTGCACCGGGTTGGGGGCCTTTTGTTGGAATCGATGCCGGCGGTAATAATGTGGATTATGAATTCGAGAACCATCGCTCATGGCACCCGGTGATTAAAAAGACAGGCAGGACCGCGGGCGCGGGTAACTCTTTTACTGGGAGCGAGCGTTTAGCCGCTTCCAATGTCTGGCGCACACCATTCAATATTACCGGTGCCGTAGGTAACCAGACGATGTACTGCACCGATTGTCACGGTAACAATACCGCCAATACTACCGTCATCCCGAACGGCGGTGTCAATGGTGAAGTCTGGGGGCCGCACGGCTCGCAGAATAACTTTCTGCTGAAAGGCCCATGGGATGACAAAACGGGTAACGGCGGCGGTGATGCGCAGGATGGCCTCTGTTTTAGATGCCATGATTATCAGCAGTATGCAGAGAATTCGACCGCAGCGGTGCTTGCCAGTGGCTTTAAACGAGGGGGCGGCGGCGGGGGATGCCTGACTTTTAATGCCTCTACTAATCTACACCGTGCACAC
>CALZIG010000031.1 GCA_945787585.1 uncultured Gammaproteobacteria bacterium
CGGTAACGTTCAAACCCTTCATCGGCGAGTGTTTGCTGGCGCATCTTGTTGTTCTCCGCGACGTTTAAATCGATAAAACGTATTATGACGGAAATGATGAATAAATCAGAGGTTCCTTAATATTGATTGCCGCGCCTGCGGCAGATATCTACTACGAACATATTGGGTTTACAAATAACCCAAGGTGCTGGGTGCTTGATCGTGATCAAATATTAAATTAAGTGCCATACTGCTCGCACCATTACTACTTCATTTCATTTCCTGTGTCCGATCGTTATGTGTGACCAGGATAGAAATTGTCGATCCTGGGAAATGGAGGTATTAGTTGAGGTATGAATACTACAGAGGGTAGATCATCGCAGTATCGTAAGGATAGTCTGACATTGGTCGGCGTAGTTGCACTTGGCACTGGTGTGATGATTGGAGCGGGTATTTTTGCACTGACCGGTCAGATGGCAGAGATGACGGGTAGTCTTTTTCCATTGGCTTTTCTTTCTGCTCGGTCTTGCGATCAAACGGGAAATGCTTGCCGGCGACCTCGCTCAGCCTGAACATCGACGTATGCTGATTCTCTGTGCAGTTGGTGGGATGGTTTGTCCGGCGGTGATTTATTCCTTGTTCAACTGGTCGCTTGATTCACAGATTGGGTGGGGCATACCTATGGCCACTGATACTGCGTTTGCACTGATTGTGTTTTAGGTAGTGGCCAACCGTGCAGACGTTCGCCGACCGATTTTCTATATTATTGTTGGTGTTGCAGCGTGGTGGACGATGCTCAAATCGGGCGTTCACCCTACGGTGGCGGGTATTGCTATTGCCTTGACGGTACCAGCAAGGCCCAAGATGTCATCTGGAAAGTTACTCGATAAAGCAAAATCGATAATCAGCTCAATGCAGAAAAAAAACAAGGTAGATGTTCTTGGTAGTAGACGAGATCATGAAAAAATACTTGAGGCGCGAGATGTTGCGGAACGTGCCAGTACACCGCTACGTCGTTGGGAAGATGCACTGGATTTACCGGTCGTATTATTTGTCTTACCGCTGTTTGCGTTGGTCAATGCAGGTGTGGTGATTAGCTTTAGCTCTTTTACCGAAAGTCTTCAGCGCCCGATAGGATTAGGCATTATATCTGGGCTTTTCATTGGAAAATTAATTGGCATTTCTGGTGCTTGCTGGCTGGGTCAGCGTTTCAATATTGGCCGTTTGCCTGGTAACGTGAATATAAAACATGTCATTTGTGTTTCACTTATTGCAGGGATAGGTGTCACCATGTCCACTTTTATTGCCGCAGTGGGGTTTGACGCACAACCCGAACAGCTCCTTATGACAAAAACATCGATTCTGTTTGCCTCAATACTTTCCGCGATACTTGGCGTATTGTATCTTCGGTTGGTTTCTGCCAATAAAACATAAAAAAGCACTCAATTCGTCACACATAAAATATGGCTTCATGAATAAGCGATGTACCGCTTGCTGACTTTGAGGGTAGAATGGGTGTCTAAGCAATAGGGGTGTGTAAATATGGGCGAATTTCCCCGCCTTGTTGCCATTTATTTGTTATGCGCGCAGATCATCGCTGGTTATCTTACGCGTTATGTGTCAAAAGAGTGTTAACATGCTTTATGTTTCGTTATGAAGTATGTTGTTATAGAGTTCTGTAGGAAAGTTTAGAACACAGTAGTTTAATAGAAATCATTTATCGAGGAATAATTACGGCATGAGTACAGGTACAGTAAAGTGGTTTAATGCAGACAAGGGTTTCGGTTTCATCACTCCAGAGGATGGCGGCAATGACTTGTTTGTTCATCATTCTGAAATTCAGGCAGGCGGTGGTTATGCCACTCTGAATGATGGTCAGAAAGTGGAATATGAAGTTGGACAAGGCCAAAAAGGACCGTGTGCTAATAAGGTAACGCCAGTTTAAGGCTACCCATTAACCGGTTTGTGGTAAAAGGGGGCAATCCCCTTTTACCGGTTTTACCCTCGGGATTTTGCCGTCGTCGGTGCCCGGGAAAGGCTGTTTTAACATTTTTTGCGGCCCCGACTTTTCTTTGTTCCATTGATTTCGCCCTATACCTGGTGCTCAGGCTAGCTGCGCGATATTCTTAATACCATTTCCAATACACGCTAGTTTTCGATAAAGGCGCATCCTTTTTTCCATTCTTTGTTTTCCATCCAGATAAGTGACATTTTGATGGTATGCGTATGTTATCGCTTGCAAATGCGAATAATTCTCATTACTATTTAATGGTGGTTGAATAACACCCGGCACGACGAGGAGTGAGCGGTAATGAAAGATCACGCCAGATATGGCGAGGCGGATGTCGTGAATTAAAATCAAAGGAGCGCTACTGATGACTTACATGATCAATGCTCGGCTGGAGGAAGGTGTCCCATCGTTGATACTGGCTGACCCCATCACAGGTGAAGAACGCCTTCATTGGAGAGGCGATAGCACAGCCAATAGCGAGCATGACTGGATCAGCCTGTTTAAGCGGTTGGTGGTACTTTCTTGCGTCGACCGGATCAGGATCGTTCAGCGGGCCGAGTTACCACGCTTTGGTAATGAGTGTATTGAGTGCACTATGTGTGTGAATCAGGAAACATTAATGGATGCGAAGAAAGTAAATGTTCCAACAGAGACAGAGCAAAAGAGATGAGTGCATAGCTTGTAGAGCGTTTGGGTATAAGAGCTTATATTCTGTATACACTTAAGTAGTAGTAACTTATTTCTGAACCGTGTTGAAGTCGTAGTCAATAACTTACATGTAATTAATACATTGCTTACGATAGCGGATTTGAATGCGAGTAAAGATCGTGGAAAATAATAGCGTCTTCTTTTTTTGTGCCGTTATACTCGTATATAAATAGGATTTATATGTGGTTTTTCCACAGTTTTTTTCTTCAAAGTGAAGTGGGGACTTTATGGTTTCTATCTACGATAACCCTCGAACGCTGAAATTGGTAGATGACCTACGTCACCGTCTGAATGAGGGAGTTTCGCTGCCTGTGTTACCCGAGATTTCTCGTGAACTTATTATGTTGCGGAATCGACCGAACGTAGATATACCTGATCTAGTCTCTATTGTGCAGAAAGACGCAGTGTTGTCAGCGCAGCTGTTACGTCAAGCAAGAATGTCTATTTATGGCTATGGTGAAAGGATTAAAACAGTTGATGATGCAATAAAGCTAGTGATTGGTTTTGATGGCGCTTTGCATCTGGCGCTAGGCTTGTCAGCAGGTAAGAGTCTACGAATAGAGTCGGGTGGCCCACTAGGGATGAAAAATATATGGCTTAATTCATTGCAGACGGCTGTGTTGGTGAATGCGCTCGCAAAAGAGCTGCCTGTATCCAGTCGCCCTAATCTCGGTTTAAGTTATCTTGCTGGTCTTATGCATAATATCGGTTATTTATTAATTGGAAGCCTGTATACAAATGAGTTTGATAAGTTGAACAGAGTGACGGTGGCATTAGATGATATAAATACTCGCGAACGAGAGTTCCATTATATTGGCTTATCTCACGACATGATCGGGAGTATGTTACTGCGTAACTGGGGTTTGCCGGAAGAAATTATTGTCGCTGTGGCAGAACATCATTTCCCAGATTATGATGGACCGCATGCAATTTATGCAAAGCTAGTGAACCTGGCAAATATACTGATTGCAAAAGATGAGATTATCTTTTCAGATAAAGAGCTGGCAACGTTAGAAGCGCTTACGCTAGATGAGATGGCCGTTCAAAGGAGCCTGGAAAGATTGGCTGCGATGAGGTCAGGGCTTGATGAGATGGTATATGAGCTTGTTGCCTAGTTTTTAATGTTGCACCCTGATAACGATTGCACTAATTTATTCGAAGACAATAGATTTTAATATAGCGCCTATAATGAAAGGCGCTATTATTTCTTTGGAAATGAACCTGGAATCTATAAAGCTAACGTAAGTCGATGAAACTCATAACGGAAAGGCAATAATAAAAGACTAGTTGTATTAAACTTCCTCTCGCCATATTTTCGTATTGAAATCATGAGTATTCTGGTAAATATAAATGCAATTAAGTGGATAGGAATTTGTATTGATTACCCGCTGGCACTCAGGTAAAACGATTGTCTAATATGGTTGCGATAAATGAGTGATATGAAAGAGTGCGGTGCCTGTCGATTAGATATCCCAGATAAAGCGAGTAAATGCTCACACTGTGGCTCGACACAAGGCATTACACGGTTTTTTCTGTTTCCGAGTGCGCTCATTGCAATCGTTTCAAGCGTAATATCGCTTGGCATTTTACTGTCTCCTATGATTAAGGAGAATCTTGCGTTAACCGATTCCGAAATATCGATTCGGTTTATTGGCGTCGATAGCAATTCAGTAACCTATCTTGTTTCTAACGTTGGTGAAAAACCGGGATTGATCGCTAATTTTGGAATTTATTACAAGGATAGAATCCCGCTTATTTCTAGCAAACTTACGGCTGAGGGGTTGTTGTTAAGCAGTGGAGAATCCGTATTGCTGCACCTGAAGCCATCAATTGAACCAGTAAAAAACCCTGTTGAACGAGCGATGAAATTTGGCATGAGTAAAAAAGAGGTAGAGGAATACCTTGCGTTCCACAAAATGGAAATAGCGGATCTTGCCGTTGCATTGCGTCTGCATAAAATTGTTGGCAGGCAAAATCTGAAAGAGGGGAAGTGCCTGGTGTCCGCAGAAGTATTTACCTTTCGTGGTGAAAGAAAGTCAGTCAGCCTAGCGAAGGGAGAGGAAATCGACGGTCCTTGTCGTTCAATCGAACGAATGGTATTTTCAAGTGAACACTATGGTGATCAATGGCGTAATTTTTCATCGATGTTTTGGGAGTAACTTGCCATAGCTTTGCTGATCAAAAGGAGTTGATGATGCCTCGATTTAAACACTTATTTAAATATCATATTGCGGTGGTGGCGTTGCTGGCACTGGCCTCGATTTCATTGACAGAATCTGCGTTGGCTGTCGATATTGAAGCGATGAAGGCGGCGGCGGATCGTGGTGACATTGCCGCTCAATATGATCTTTCTGGCGCATATTATACCGGCAACGGCGTGCCTATGGATCGACGCAAGGCGGTGCGGAAGATTGAGGCGTTGGCAAAGCAAGGCTACGCGCCGGCCCAATATACGTTGGGACGATTTTATGATGTGAATGGCTATTTTCAGGAGAACCAGCCGGCCGCTTCGCGTTGGTATAAGTTGTCAGCCGTGCAGGGGTTTGCGGATGCTCAGGCGATATTAGGCTTTCAGTATTTTCATGGCTATGGGCTGGATAAAGACTGGGAGCAGTCTGCCCGCTGGCTTAGTCTGGCGGCCAACCAGGGTAACCCTGATGCGATTAAGAACCTCGAAATACTGAAAGAGAAGGTGCGTAAGTTAGCGGCTTCAGAGCAGCGATTGAAAAACATCATTTTGAAGACGATCATCGAGTATTCAATCAAAAAATAACCACGAGTGATGTGGTAAAGCATAGGCCTTGCTGGTGTTGATTCTCGTAGAAAGCCCAGTCGTGTTATTTATTAATGTTAAACTCATGCCGACCGTAATGTAATTGAAGGCGTTATGCGGTGGATGATGTTTTATTAACATATCCTGCATAAAAATTAATCTGTAATGAGCGTGTGAGTTAAA
>CALZIG010000032.1 GCA_945787585.1 uncultured Gammaproteobacteria bacterium
CATCACCTCGCCGCTTTCCGCCCAGGTGTTCGAGAGCGTCTTGAGCAGCGGCACTCGTACCCACATTTCATTCACATCATCAATGGCGATGCCACGCGCCATCGGAAACAACGTATTAAACTCAAAACCCGCCACCACTGGATGCGCGCCATAACTCGCCACCAGTGCCATGCGCGGATCATCGGTACCAAATAGCTGCATACCAATCTGCGACACATTGGGGTCGATAATCATCCCGGGCTGCAAAATAACGCCGAGCTGTTTACCGATCCCGGAAAGCCCATACGACTCGCCGGGGTCGACCAGCCACAGTAGGTTTCCACCCCGGTCGAGATAGCCCTGTATCGCCACCAGCTCACCGGGCAACAGGTCGGCGCGTGGCCCTGCGATCACAAGCAGCGAGGTGTTGTCCGGCACGGCACTCGCACTGGCCTGAGTGAGGCCGTAAAGCTGCGTCCCTTTCGCCTGTAATTGTTGCGCCCACGCAGAGAGGTCATAGTTCGCCGCCTGTAGAAAATCGCGTTCGCCATGTCCCTGTAGAAAAGCGATCTTGCGCTCACCGCCGCGCAGCACCTTTTGCAACGCATTGCTGATCCCCTCTTCCGACACCTGCTGTGTCTGGGTGCGCTGCCCACCGTATTCAATCACCATCTCACCCTCGGCGGTGATGTTCATCTCGCGCACGCGCTGCGGCTCGGCATCCGGATTGACAAACTGCAGTTCGATATCCGCTTTATAACGTTGATAACGCCCCACCAGTTCGCTGATATGTTGTCGCATCAACGGTGTCTCGCGTACGAACACCGTAATCACTACCGGCTGCGGCATCTCGTTCAACAGCGCGACACTCGTCTCAGACAAGGTATTGCGACCATTCTCCGTCCAGTCCGCGTGATAGTTGTACTGGGTGCTCAACCAGCCCACCAGCCCAACGGCAGCGAGAAACAGCATCACAAACAGCAGGTTCTGCAACAGCATCAAACGGCGGGATTTAAGCGTTACTTTCATCTACCTTTACTCAATTGCACTTTTCGATGATTTAATGCTGAGTACGCTCGGCATCGAGCCGACGCACCGTAAGCACCAGAAAGGCTGTGATAAACAACAGGTAGTAGATCAGGTCCGCACTGTTGAACACCCCCTTCAACAGCGCCTCGTAGTGACGCAGGATCGACAGATAGGCCAGTACATCATTGCCAGGCCCCGCACTAGCACCGGAACCCGCGTTATTTCCCGCCCAGTCGAGAATCCACAACAGCAGCAGCACACCAAAGGTACTGACGGCCGCGATTGTCGGCTGCGCCGTCAGTGACGACATAAACAGCCCCAGTGCAGCAAAGCTCGCCAGCAGTAACAATAGACCCAGTGACGCGGCCGCCAACATGCCGAAATCGAGCGTACCGCCCAACAGCAGCGCCAATGGCATCATCAGAATCATCAAGAGCATCAACAATAGAAAGGTCATCACGCCGAGAAACTTGCCAACGACAATCGACGTCATTGAGATCGGCGCAGCAAATAGCAGGCTCAACGTCTGGTTGCGGCGCTCATCACTGATCAGCCGCATCGTGATCAACGGCACCACCAGCAGCAACACCATCGCGGCATTCCCCAGCAGCGGCACCGCAATGATCTCGGTCATCCCCGGTGCACCCGCCAACATCGGCAAGCGTGGCTGTAGCTGGATAAAAAGATCGATCTGCGCCAGGTACATATAGGCGAAGATCAACTGCACCACCGCAAGGATCGACCACGCCAGTGGCGACAGAAAGAGGCTGCGCAGTTCGCGCCCAGCGATGGCGCAGATCATGCTGCCTCACCCGCTTGCGCTGGATTTAAATCTGGGCCTGGATTTAGATTGGGCTTCGAATCCTGTGGCAACGCTGTATCGGCACAGGTGATATCGACAAAGACCTGCTCCAGCGTCATCCGTTCCGGCATCAGCTCATGCAGTCCCCAGCCGTTGGCCACCGCTTGCTCAACGATCGCATCAGATGGATCGCGATCGGCATCAAAAGCGATCCGCAGACGACCATCTTCCAACGGTTCCACCGACTGTACGCCGTGAATCGATTCCAGCTCAGCGATCGAAGGCACCATGCGCAGCGCCACCAATAATGTCGTTGCCTGCAACTTGGCGCGCATCTCGCCAATCGTTTCATTCAATACCAGATGCCCGCGATTGATGATCTGCACCCGGTCACACACCGACTGCACTTCCGGCAGGATGTGGGTCGACAGCACCACGCTATGTTCGTTGGCGACTTCACGGATCAGCGTGCGAATCTCACGAATCTGAATCGGGTCGAGCCCCACCGTCGGCTCATCGAGCAACACCACCGCGGGCGAGTGAATAATCGCCTGCGCGATACCGACACGCTGCTGAAAGCCCTTCGATAGATTGGCGATCAGCCGACGCCCAACTTCAGTCAGGCCGCAACGCTCTTTTGCGCTATCAATGGCACTCCAATGTTGCGCGCGCGCAATTCGATTGATCCGCGCGCAGTATGCGAGGTATTCATCCACGGTGAGATCGCGATAGAGCGGTGGCGTCTCCGGCATATAACCGAGCTCCGCCTTAGCCAGTATCGGCTGGTCAAGGATATCGATGCCGTTGATCAACACTCGTCCACCGCTGGGCGCAAGACTGCCGCCGATGATACGCATCGTGGTCGACTTGCCGGCGCCGTTAGGACCGAGAAAGCCCAGTACCTCGCCGCGTCGCACCTCAAAGCTGAGATCATGCACGGCACACAACTCACCATAATATCGATAGAGGTTTTCAACGGTGATCAGACTATCCTTACTCATGCGCTTATAGTACGTTCATGTTCCTGACAATACAAAAGATGATAACGCATCAGCGTAATAATCTGATACGTAATAAACTGGCACCATGAAACTCACTACTAAACTCCTCGGCATCGACACCGGCGGTACCTTTACTGACTTTGCACTGTTCGATGGTGAGCAACTCACCATTCATAAAGTCCTGTCGACTCCGCACGCGCCCGAAGCGGCGATCATCCAGGGAGTGACTGAACTCGGCCTGCTGGATCAGCCACTCAACATCGTCCACGGTTCAACCGTCGCCACCAATGCCGCGCTGGAAGGTAAAGGGGTACGCACGGCATTCATCACCAACTACGGACTGGGTGACATGCTGACCATCGGGCGGCAGACCCGCGACGAACTCTATGAGTGGCATCCGGCACCCATCACACCTCCAGTGCCGCGTGAACTCTGCCTTGAAAGCGGCGGCCGACTCGGTGCCGATGGCAGCGTTGTCGAACCGCTGTCTGATGACGAACTGGCGCAATTAAAAAAAGCACTCGAACGATTGAAGCCACAGGCGGTGGCGATCAACCTGCTCTTTTCGTTTATTGATGATCGTTTTGAAAAGGCGATCGAGGCGATCATCCCGGACGGCATTTTTATCTCACGCTCATCGAAGATCCTGCCGGAGTATCGCGAATACGAACGCGGCATCACCACCTGGCTCAACGCATGGATCGGACCGCTGGTCGAGCGCTATCTACAACACCTCACCGACAGGCTGCCCCGTGCCAACATCACCGTGATGCAGAGTGCCGGCGGCACCATTGATGCGCGGCTTGCTGGTGACGAGGCGGTGCATATGTTGCTCTCAGGGCCCGCTGGTGGTCTGGCTGGGGCACGTTTTACCGCTGCCGCCAGTGGCCAACAAAAACTATTAAGCTTCGATATGGGCGGCACCTCGACCGATGTCGCGATGCTCAACAGTCGTCCCGATGAAGCGCTGACACTCACCACCAACGGCAAAATCGGTCGCTATCCGGTGGCGATCCCGATGGTCGATATGCACACCATCGGCGCGGGTGGGGGTTCGATCGCCTCCCTCGATGCAGGCGGCCTGTTACAGGTTGGCCCCGAATCGGCCGGCGCGATGCCCGGCCCCGCCTGCTACGGTAACGGCGGTACCGCGCCGACCGTGACCGATGCCAATCTGGTACTGGGGCGCTTGCAGCCAGATGCTTTCCTTGGCGGCACGATGACGCTTGATGTGGCGGCGGCACGGACGGCCATTCACAGCATCGCAACGCCCTTGAATCTTTCGATTGAAGCAGCCGCACAGGGGATCATTGAGATCGCCAATGAACACATGGCGCAGGCACTGCGAGTGATCTCGGTACAACAGGGACACGATCCACGCGACTTCACGCTGGTCTCATTTGGTGGTGCCGGTGGGCTGCATGTCTGTGCGCTGGCAGAGAAGCTCGGCATGACGCGTGCGCTAGTGCCGATCCACAGTGGAGTTTTGTCAGCCCTCGGCATGCTCACCGCACCGCGCGCACGGCAACTTTCGCGGACCCTCAATCGTCCGCTACCGTCATTGAGTGAAGCAGAAATCTCATCGCAATTTGAGCGTTTACAACAGCAGGGGTTTGATGCATTGCAACAGGAGGGGTTGGCCATTGAGTCCATCACCACACAGCCTTCACTCGACCTCTGCTACCAAGGACAATCCAGCACACTCAACATTCCGTGGATCACTTCACAACAGACGATTAAGGATATCACCATTAACTTTCATCACGCACATGAAGCACGCTACGGCCATCGGCTCGACTGCACCGTTGAACTGGTCAACGTACGTGTCGGACTGCGCGGGCCAATGCCCAACATCACGCTGACTGTCGATGTTGATCATCGACCAGCAAACCACTGCGCATCACTTTATTTCGACGGCGCCATCACTACTGTCGATGTCGTGGCGCGCGGTGCCTTGATGACAGACGTAAAATATCAGGGACCCGCTTTAATTTCCGAGGCTATTTCGACAACGTTTATCAATCACGATTGGAGTTACCTGCGTGATGAAACTGGAAATTTACTGCTTGAGAAAAACGCCCACTAATCCATCATTATGATTTTAAAACATTAAATATGGTAGCGAGCGCGATTTTCATTAGTAGCAACGCGCAGTCTTCAATCAGCTAGATTCCCATGCTAGCATGCTAATTACGAAACTGAATTAATGTGACTTGAGAATAATAAAAGCGACTTCGAAATGGGGGATTAATAACGATGTTTTGCTCAAAATGCAGCGCAGAAAACCCAGATGATGCAACAGCGTGCAGCAGTTGCGGAGAGCCAATTATGCAGTCAGCAGACAATACTCATGAAGAAGAAGCGAATGCATCGCAGGTCACCAGCATATCACAGCCCACCAATCCACCGGTATCCATGGCGCTAAAAGTTAGCGTGAGCATTGCCACATTACTGATTCCATTCATCGGGTTGATTATGGGGATTATTTACCTAAAAGATAAAACTGATAAATCAAAACGCTCAGCGGGCGCACTGTGGCTCTCTATTGCCATTTTCAGTGCCATTATCAACGTAATCTTCATGACGGGAAATAGTTAGTCATAATGGACACCACAGAGACTGCGCAGAACGTGCCCAGTATCCTCAAAAAACCGCGTACCGTTTAAAATCCATGAGGCATTTAATTATCTGAAAAGATCAAAACCTATGATCGATACCCGGTTTAATTTTTTCCGCTTTACGCACTTCTGTGCGCTTTAATATCGCCTTTTTTTCTTCGTTCGACGCGGCATGCCAGCCGGTAATTTCATCAATCGAACGAAAGCAACCCATGCAGATATCATCGTTATCGAGACAACAGTTACGTACACAGGGTGACTCAACAATATCCATAATCCTGCCCCTAAACACTGACCATTGCAGCAAACATTAAGTAGCGCGCTTATCGCTATGTCGGTTAGACCTAAAAATTCTAACGACACTTTTACGTTTTGACTTCATTCATGTCGAATTCAAAATAAAAAGTAGCGCCCTGCCCTGGTACGCTTGTAAAACCGATAACCCCACCCTGACGCTCTATGATCTCTTTGGAAATTGCCAGCCCAAGCCCCGTTCCTCCTTTTTCTCGCGTGTCTGAAGTGTCCGCCTGTGAGAAGTGTGAGAAAATTTCATCATGAAACACGACCGGAATACCTTCTCCGCTATCTGCAACAGAAACACGAACCTTATGCGCATCACCTTGCGCAATGATGTGAACACAACCCTTTTTCGGTGAATACTTGACTGCATTGGAAATAAGGTTAGTCATCACCTGCATTAGGCGATGCTCATCAGCAATAATACAGCAGTCATCACAGGCATCGATATCAACCATAAATGAGACATCATACTGATCTGCGTAACCCTGATTCGCTGCAACGGCCTTTGCAACAAGACTCGCCACTGAGGTTGTATCTTGCTGAAAAACCATCTGGCCGGCCATCAGCTTTTCCACATCCAGAATATCATCTACCAGTAATTTAAGACGCTGGCTATTCTCACTCGCAATGAGCAGCATCTTCCTCGCATCATCAGACACCCCCATTTTCTTATTACCCGTCAACAATCCTAAAGCCCCAATAATAGAGGTGAGTGGCGTACGTAGCTCATGACTCATCACAGCAAGAAACTCCGATTTAGCCTGATTTGCCTTATCCGCGTCATTACGCAATTTTATTGCCGTATCTTCTGCTACTTTTCGCTGATTGATTTCTCGCGATAATTTTCGATTATAAAAATAGAGAAAACTCACAATCAATATAAAGACAATAAGGCTTTTCCAGAACAGGCTGTAATCAATGCCGTGCTCAAATCGCACACCAATCCATTTATTCTGAATATTTCTACGTTGCTCATCACTAATGGAATCCAGTGCTCGCTGTAATATGCTCACCAGCTCAGGCCAATCTTTACGCACTGCCATACTGAGTTCGTACCGAATCGGCATTTCACCTGAAATTTTTAGATTGGTTAAGCCACTTTCATGCATGATATGCGTTGCCGTCGCAATATTATCTACAAAGGCATTAGCTTTGCCCTGTGACACTGCCGCCAAACCCGCTTCAGACGTATCCACAACATACAATGTTAGTTCCGGGTGATTCGTGGTTAGATATTCATGGGTTGCGTATCCATCCACCACACTTACCGTCATATCAATCAAATCATTAACGCCATCAATATAACTAACCTCATTACTGGTGATAATGACCATTGGAAACGAGAGATAGGGACGAGTAAAGTTCACATATTCCATACGCTGTACATTCTTAGCGATACAGGAGAATACATCTAATTTACGTGCTTTTACTGCCTCAACCACTTCGGGCCAGGGCTTATCTTTCTCCTGTTCAAAACGGACACCCAGTTTCTTTTCTATTAACTTCATATAATCAGAAGCGATGCCCTGAGGCTGCCGCTCGCTATCAATCCATTCAAAAGGAGGCCAGGCGATGTCGGATGCAAGTCGAATGACAGGATGATCATTTAGCCAGGCTTTCTCCGCGGCGGTTAGATCTAGTTCAACATCCGGGCTTGAAAATAATACGGGAGGAAATAATATCGCAGCGATCATCAATACGCAGTAATGGGTGCGTCTCCTTACGCTCATACATCGACTTTTAAAACCTATGGCAGTAATTTCACGCATGTAAAAGCATGCTCAACATTCTCTTGAATCTCATAGTGACAGATAAAAAATTCAACATTCAGAACAAATACATATCGTAACCCACTCAATCATGCGACATGTTGTAATAATACCCACCAGCTCATTGCCTGACTCAAACCTTAACACACACAGGGATACGCAATCACAACTTACGCAATATGAGCCGTATTCAGAATAGGCAAGTCCGTTAACTCGCTAGCTTGTAGCGACTGAATGTGAAAATAGATTGCCTGAAGGGTACCATTCTCCAAAGGATTCCCCAGATTTCAACTCAACCTGATCTGGCATCTCTTCTATGATCGAGACCCAAAACACAGAGTCTATTAACACAGGTAGTAAACTGTTGCTATAACTAATAAATATGCAATAACTTTACTGTATGGCGTAAAGTTAAAACTCACCCGATGAAAACTGCATCGCGATTTTTTTATTAATTTCATTTGCCAATATTTGAGCATTACGCATACTCTCTTGAACGTGCTCCCAATTAGCCCAATGCTGCGCCCAAGTTTCAGCACCTACAATTGATTCAAAATCGACTACTGTTGGTAGTTCCCAGTTTTCATAGGCTTCTAGCCTTGTGGCTCGCTCCTCTAGATTTTGGATGCCACGAGATTTTGGCGATAGTTTTGCGTTACTAAACATCCATTCTCGCCAGGGCTTGTTGCCTTTAGATTGATTGCACTTTCCACAGGACGGCACAAGATTGTGGATTTCTGATATGTACCCAGTTGGCTTTTTATTTGACACTAAAGGCCGAAGGTGATCCCATTCTGAAGCTGTTACGCCACAATAAGCACACTGAAATGAATCTTTGTCCATTCCAAGTACAGCAAGCGCATCTTTCACCTTATTCTCAGTGGGTACAACGATTGGGATGATCGAGTTAATAAAGGCATTGGTAATACTAGAAGATCGACCAGTGATCTTCATTGGCGTTGGCATTCTAAATAGTTCGAGGTAGCTCATGCTTTCCCTGAGTTATAACTTAGTAATAAGCCTATTCAACATACTACATACACTCCTAACTACCGCCTATACCCCCGCGCCAGCGCACGTGTGGTAAATTCGCGGTCATCCAGGCCTACATTAACTTCAACCTCTTTCACGTCATACACAATGGTTGAGTCTGCCTTGAAGTTTTTAATCACCGCGTTTTCCCATACCCAAGCACCGTCAATCTGGCGCCAGGTGACAAACTGCTTTTTGAGCATCTTCATCTCTTTGTCAAAATAGTCGACACGTTTCTCGACACACTGCTCCCAGTCATCGTGCTTACTAAACCATGAGATACGCTTGCCATAAATAGGATCGTTTTTAGGGATGCTTTCAACCACGTAGAATTCCTTTCCTTCAATCGTTCTGATTTCAACAAAGCGATGGTCATCTTCAGTGATATCACGCACCCGCAGGTCATCATCACTGAAACCCCAGTCCATCTCTTCCGGGGTGCGTTTGGAGATGCGCTTGACGATGCGCATCTCTGGTAGATAGACCCATTGCTCGGCGAGCCGTTCACAGTCGTTGGTGTAACCCCAACGCATGAACGCGAGCCCCTGATTATGTGCTGAAGCGGTGTAAAGGACGACCTTGTCGACGATGCCATCTTTACCTGCATAATTTTTCCATAGGCGAATGTATTCGCTGGAGACCTTTTTGCCGTTGGTCAATGTGCTAGTGACCAGCAGCCGTGAACGTTGATCATCCCCAGCATTTTTGTAGTAACAACGCTGTACGATTTCACTCCCGCTGAGTGTTTCTGCAACGATGCTAAATGGCGTCAGCAGTGCCAGCATTATCGCGACAAATATTTTACGCATGGCACGGTTATTCATGACTTATCCCACTCCTTTCTGTCGTCTTACTAACGGTACCAGTAACTGCAATCCTATCAATAGCAAGATTGCAAGATTGCCCACGGACACATACGGCGTAGTGCCCTGCATCGGCACAATATCATCCGTTAGCACAGCTTCTGCAAACTGCGGTGCGATCGACTGAAAATTTCCGTTATGATCAATGATTGCCGAAATTCCGGTATTCGTAGCACGCAGCATGGGACGACCACCCTCTTTCGCGCGCATGCGGGCGATCTGTAAATGTTGATGCGGCGCACTTGAATCTGAAAACCATGCGTCATTACTGACGTTTACCAGCAATGTCGCCTCTGGCAACTGCATGATCACCTCTTCACCAAAGACATCTTCGAAACAGATTGAGATACCGACCTTCTGTCCCGCCATCGGCAGCGGTGGCTGATCATGAGAACCGGCACTGAAGTCGGACATCGGTACCTGAATAATATTAATGATCGTCGCGAGCCACTCTTTCAACGGCAGGTATTCGGTGAACGGCACGAGATGGCGCTTGTGGTAAAAACCAGTC
>CALZIG010000033.1 GCA_945787585.1 uncultured Gammaproteobacteria bacterium
AGGCCGACGACCATATGAAAGTAGCGATTACCGAGATCGTCCGAAACCATCTCGTTAATCCAGGGCTGGTTGCCGTTATCGGCATTGTTGAGATCATCGCCATCGCAGGCTTCCTGGTTGACCTGGGTCCTGCCTGCACCACAGACCATGGGGAATACATCGTTAAAGTCATTGATGACATTCATAGTGCTATCACGCCCCACGTCGAATTCAAAGTCGACTGCGTAGGCGTTGGAGAATGTGATGCAGCACAGGGTGACCAGCGTGATGGTCGCCTGCATAATGTATTGTCGGAGGGTATCGACAGTACTGATGAAGAAGATGCATTGATTGTGATTCATACACGCGATCTGCATTTAATTGGACCGACTACCAGCTTATTTTTGCGCTACGCTGGACAGTGCTCCTAGGTGACTCCATGGAGTAATACAACAGTCGCAACTCCGGCGCTGTTTTTATGGCATGCTTAAATTACTGCGTAATCTATATGGCCTGCCTTACTCAATGTATCGGCAAATGCACCCTATTCTTGAATATGTGTAGGTAAAATACAGCTATATTAAGTTACTTCAGGTGATTGTTTATACTGTGAAAAAACTCCAGTGCATGGGTGCTTGTCCAGAGTTACATATTATTTTTAAAGCGAGGCTATATTATTAACAGGCACTTTCAGGATTTTGTTCTCTACACCACTGGCGCGACGGCGATTACTTCAGAAGCGGTGATTCAGACCTTGTGGAGTGGCTATGGTGAGATTGTGCGATTGGAATTGGAAGGCTCGGATTTAAGCTCAGTGGTGCTGAAATATATTGTGTTACCTGATGATGCGGATCAATCGGAGCATCCGCGGGGCTGGAATACAGCCCGTTCTCATGCGCGCAAGGTGAACTCTTATGATGTCGAGATGCGCTGGTATCGTGACTGGAGTGCGCAGTGCAGTGAGGGGTGCCGGGTGGCGCACTGTTATGCCGCGACTGCTGATGGACATGAGCATGTGATTGTGCTGGAGGATCTGGATGCGGCGGGGTTTCCTGTCAGATATGCTGATCTTGAGCTTGATGGGGTTAAGTTGTGCCTGGCATGGTTGGCCCATTTTCATGCGACATTTATGGGGGTGAAGCCGGAAGGGCTATGGCAGACGGGTAGCTACTGGCATCTCGCTACTCGTCCAGATGAACTGGCGGCGATGGCGGAGGGTGATTTGAAGCGGGCGGCTGCGGCGATCGATGAGCGCTTGAACAGCTGCGCCTTCCAGACGCTGATACATGGCGATGCCAAAGTCGCGAACTTCTGTTTCTCTGCCGATGGACAGGCGGTTGCCGCGGTGGACTTTCAATATGTCGGCGGCGGCTGCGGCATGAAAGATGTGGCCTACTTTATGGGCAGTTGCCTTAGTGAACAGCAGTGTGAACATTGGCAGGAGACGCTGCTGGATTATTATTTTGATGCCTTGAAACGGGCGCTAGATGAACAAGGCAAGTCACTCGAGTGGGCATTGTTAAAGGAGGAATGGACGTCTCTGTTTGCGTTCGCCTGGGCAGACTTTTATCGCTTCCTGGTTGGCTGGATGCCGACACACCATAAAATCAACCCATATAGTCAGCGCCTGTCCACAGAGGTCATTGCCAAATTAAATGCTGAGTAAAGCGATAAAAACCCGGTTTTATGAAAAGCTACCCATTGGGTTATATTTAATTTAAATCACGCGTTATTTGATGCATTAAGTTATATTATTGCTCATCATCATCTAGCAAAACAGATAATCCATGTTTGAAAAAAGCACAGAAGTCCACTATCGGTATATCCCTTACCGCAAGCATGACCTTGTTGAGATGTGTTTACAGGAAAGTGCTCTGTCGGGGCAGGAAGATGCTTTTCGGCAGCTGTATAACATGTTAAGCAGTGTCTACCACTTTGAATTCCATCAGGTGGTTGAGTCGTTAAAGGACAGTTATGCGCCCTTTGATCCTGACGCCGATACACGTAAGTATGACAATCTTCGAGAACCAACAACACTCAATTTTGTTGAGTTATTAGAAGGGGTGCTGGAGAAGGCCAACTACGAGGCGATTTCACAGGCGGATTTAAATCAGGCGTTAAACGAGGCCTCGCTGTTTAGAATTCGTCTTCATGTCGATTTCGATGATTTTTCTGAGGTGCTCCTGTTCTGCCGCGGGGTGTCGCAGAGAGAGGAGACGATTAGTAGCTGGTTTGGTTTGGTGAAGAAAAAGATTAGCTTCACTAATTATGACCGTGTCGTGCTATACCTTCGTTTTCGAGACGATTATGAGGAAGCGGGTAAACATATGCCGCGCTGTAAACCGGGTGCAACCCTGCTTAAGCTTTTTCAGAACGTCCCCATGGCCGACCTTGAAATGCTCTTTCCCAATACTGCGGTACGTATGCGTACCATCGATAAATTATTAATTGGTGTGCCCGCACTGTTTAGTGGCGGTGTTGTGCTGACGACCAAGCTGGGCGCATCGCTAGTGTTGATGGGGTCACTGGCCGGATTCTGGTTGGGCCTTAGTGCCGAACCGGTCGAACT
>CALZIG010000034.1 GCA_945787585.1 uncultured Gammaproteobacteria bacterium
CAACAGCGTGAATTACAGGCGAAGCAACAGGAGAAAAAGAGACAATCGAGTGAGCTCCAGCAACAGCAAAAGTTGCTGGCACAACAGATACGTGCCAGCTACGCGATGGGCAATCAGGGTTATGCAAAGATCCTTCTCAACCAGCAGGATCCTGCCGCCATCGGTCGCACCCTGATCTATTACGATTACCTGAATCAGTCCAGAACACAGAGCATCAAAACCATTGATGAACGCATTACGGCACTATCACATCTTGAAAGCGACATCCGACAAAAGCAGCAGCAGATACAAACGGCCCAGCAACAACGAAAGCAGGAAAAGGCCGCGCTCGAAGCGAAACGCCATTCACGTCAGCAGGTGCTCACCCGCATCGAAAAAGATATTAAAAACCAGGCGCAGCGCCTGGTACAACTCGAAGAGACCCGTAAGTCGCTCGAAGCGCTGCTTGCGAAACTGAGTGAAGCGCTCGCCGACATCCCCGCTGAAGTCGGTGATATCAAACCGTTTCAGCAACTCAAGGGCAGACTCATTCACCCGGCAGACGGACGCATGAATAACCACTTTGGAAAGCATCGCAAAGGAGGCAACCTCAAATGGCAGGGGGTCACCATCAATGCCAAAACCGGCTCGCGGGTAAGCGCAATCCACCACGGGCGCATCGCCTTTTCAGACTGGCTCAGAGGCTTTGGCCTACTGGTGATCATCGATCACGGTGACGGCTACATGAGCCTTTATGGCCATAACGAAAGCCTCTATAAAGACGTCGGCGAATGGGTTGAAACCGGCGAAATAGTCGCGACCGTCGGTGAGAGTGGTGGCCAAAGCAGCGCCGGGCTCTATTTTGAGATCCGCAAAAATGGCAAGCCACTCAATCCACAGTCGTGGCTGGCACGCAAATAAAACAGCCCCTCGGCCTTTGAAAACATGGTGAAACCACTAATTTCTGATAAAGTTACCGCTGCTGACGCCGAAATCTAAATCAATGGAGTGGAATACATCAATGCTATCTAAAACACGTAATATCCTGTTGCTACTTATGGGATTGGTGCTGGGTGTTTCCCTCACGATAGGTCAGAGCGTTTTTGCCGAACGTGACAACGCCAATGTCAATGCGCTACCGCTCGAAGAGCTGCGCGCCTTCACTGAGGTGTTCGCCAACATCAAAAATAATTACGTGGAAGATACCACCGACAAAGAGCTGCTTGAGAATGCCATCCGCGGTATGCTCTCCGGACTGGACCCACACTCTGCCTATCTCGACACCGATGCTTACAAAGAGCTACAGGTGGGCACCTCAGGTGAATTTGGCGGTCTCGGCATAGAAGTCAGCATGGAGGATGGTTTTGTCAGAGTCGTTGCACCGATCGATGATACCCCCGCAGATCGCGCCGGCATCAAGGCCGGCGACCTGATTATTCGTCTCGATGACACGCCAGTGAAAGGCCTCACACTGCGCGAAGCTGTCACCCTTATGCGCGGCAAACCCGGCAGCAAGATCCAGCTAACCGTGGTGCGCGACGGTGTCGACAAGCCCCTTAAAATCGCGATTACACGGGCCGTCGTTCAGGTCAAGAGCGTTAAATCTCGAAGCCTGGAACCGGGCTATGGTTATGTCCGCATCACGCAGTTTCAATCGCACACCGGTCCCAACCTCAAAGAAGCAATCAGTGAACTGAAACAGGAAAATGGTGGCAAGTTAAAAGGGATGATCCTCGACCTGCGTAACAATCCGGGCGGCGTACTCAATGCTGCCGTCGAGGTCTCCGACACATTTCTGGAACAGGGTCTGATTGTCTATACCGAAGGGCGCATTGATGATTCAGAACTGAAATTCAAAGCCTCGCCCAATGATTCATTAAAAGGCGCGCCCCTAATTGTGCTCATCAACAGTGGCTCGGCCTCCGCATCCGAAATTGTGGCGGGCGCCCTACAGGATCACAAACGGGCCGTGATCATGGGAAGCAAATCGTTTGGTAAAGGTTCAGTACAGACCATCTTACCGATGAATAATGGTGCCGCACTCAAACTCACCACTGCCCGCTACTACACACCGGCGGGGCGCTCTATTCAGGCAGAGGGGATCGTACCCGACATCCCGCTCGATCGTATTAGCCTGACGGCCGCCAACGAACCAGAGTTTGCCCCGGTCACCGAAGCGGATCTCGCCGGCCACCTGGGCAACGGCAACGGTGACAAAAAATTCGATGAAGCGCAGGCTAAAAGCCAGGCGGCCAAACACTCGGTCGACACGGACTATCAGCTGTTCGAAGCGCTCAATCTGCTAAAAGGGCTGCATATCCTCACCCAGTAAGGTGAGGATACTGAGACCGCCACTACGTTACACATGAAGTCTCAATGCCTTTCAGTGGGTCTGCTATTTTTTATTACCCTCATCACACCTAATCTCATCACGCCGGTGGTGGTGGCGGGCGAAGCCAGGTTTGGCTTTGAGCATGCCACCCCGGTCAATATCCAGCAGCCGTTACCCGCGATCAGCATTATCATCGATGACCTCGGACAACAGTTGACCGCAGGCGAACGCGCCGTTGCACTGCCCGGCGCGGTCACCTACGCATTCCTGCCCTTTACCAGCCATGCAACCCATCTCGCTGAGCTGGCACACCAGCAAAAAAAAGAGGTGATGATCCATATGCCGATGCAGGCCATTGGTGAAAATAGCCTCGGAAAAGGTGGCCTGACACTCGAGATGTCACAGCAACACTTTCTCTCCACGTTGAAAGAAAACCTTAACGCAATACCGCATATCAGCGGTATTAACAACCACATGGGCAGCCTCCTGACCCAACACCCCGGTTACATGACCTGGCTAATGGCGGCACTCAGTGAGCGCAATGACCTGTTCTTTGTCGACAGCCGCACCACAGAGCATACCGTTGCCTATCAGATGGCCACTGAATATAAAATTCCCAGCATCAATCGCAATGTGTTTCTCGACAACATACGCAGTGAAGCTGCAATCAGCAGACAGTTTGATTGGCTGATCAAACTGGCAAAACGTAACGGTACTGCCGTCGCCATTGGCCACCCTTACCCTGAAACCATCGCATTTCTTGAACAAAAAATCCCAACACTCGAACAGCAGGGGATTACGCTGATCAAAACATCAGCACTGATCAAACGTAAAAAATTAATAGAGGTCACCATTCCACAGGCCATGTTTGCGGCACAGGAAATAAGCAGCGCGGCAGACCAGTCACACGCTAAAGACTCGCCAAAAACCTCTATCATTCAATAAAAAATGCAAGGCAGCAAGGAGGACTAACATGCCAACAGTACTTGTTCCACTGGCACAGGGCTGCGAAGAACTCGAAGCCGTCACCATCATCGATCTACTCCGCCGTGCATCAATCACTGTGATTACTGTGGGGCTCGATCGACAGCCCGTCACAGCAAGTCGTGGCACCGTGATTATCCCCGACACTTCGATTGAAGCGATAACAATAGAGGCAATCGATATGATTGTACTGCCCGGCGGCCTGCCCGGCGCGGATAATCTAAACAACGATCCCCGCCTGCACACCTTGCTGCAACAACTCATTACACAGGGAAAAATAGTGACTGCCATCTGTGCAGCGCCGAAGGTATTGCTCTCTGCCGGGATACTACACGGCAAACGCATCACCTGCTATCCCGGTTCGCTGGACAAACTTGATTACAATGACGTCACTATCACATCGGATGCTATCGTCATCGATGGCAACATCATCACCTCACGCGGACCCGGTACCGCGATGGACTTTGCGTTAACGTTGATCGAAATCCTCGCTGGCGAGGCGAAACGCAACGAGGTTGAAAAAGGGCTCGCGCGTTAACGAACCCAAAATAATTTAATCACTCAGCTCATCGCGCGGCCACGCAAACATCAGCACCACAAAACCAACACCGCCCAGCAACCATGTCATCAATGGCGCGTCGCCCACCATTGCGGGCGAATAACCATCCAGCCCCAGCAAAACGGCGGCGCTAATGATCAGGGCGCTGCCGACAATCGCAGCAAAGGTACGTCGGTTTGAGTCCAGCAGAGTACGTTCGATTTTACGCAGTTCCTTTGACTGCCACTCCACTTTTAATTCACCATCGCGTGCCTGTTGCAACACATCATGTAACAGCAGCGGCATCTCCGGCAACTTATCGAGCCACAGCGGCGCGTTACGTTTCATCGAACTGACGAAGGCGCGCCCTCCAATATTTTCACTCATCCAGCGCTCAAGGAAGGGCTTGGCCGTCTGCCACAAATCAAGCTCAGGATAGAGCTGTCGTCCCAGTCCTTCGATATTTAATAGTGTTTTTTGCAACAACACCAACTGCGGCTGAACTTCCATATTAAAACGGCGCGCGGTCTGAAACAGGCGCAACAGCAGTCGACCAAACGAGATATCTTTCAGTGGACGTTCAAAGATCGGTTCACAGACACTGCGAATGGCCGACTCAAACTCATCGACGCGTGTCCCCTTCGGTACCCATTCGGACTGCACATGCAGCTCTGCAACGCGACGGTAATCACGATTAAAAAAGGCGAGAAAATTTTCCGCGAGATAATGTTGATCTTCCGGACTCAATGTCCCCATGATGCCAAAATCAACCGCAATGTATTGTCCCCGTGGTGAGACAAAAATATTACCGGGGTGCATGTCGGCGTGAAAGAAATTGTGTTTAAAGACCTGCGTAAAAAAGATCTCGACGCCGGTTTCAGAAAGTTTTTTAAGGTCGATATTCTGTCGGCGCAACGCTTCGATATCACTGATCGGCGTACCGGAGATACGCTCCATCACCATCACATTGCGGCGTGTCTGCGGCCAGTAGATCTCGGGCACATAGAGCATATCACTACCAGTAAAGTTACGCCGCAGTTGTGAGGCACTGGCCGCTTCTTTAATCAGATCCAGCTCATCATAGATTGTCTTTTCATACTCAGCCACAACTTCACGCGGACGCAGGCGTTTTCCCTCGGACCAGTAACGCTCTGCCAGGTCGGCCATAATATAGAGCAACCCCAGATCACGCTTAATCGTTTTTTTGATGCCGGGACGCACCACTTTAACAATCACTTCTTTACCATCCAGTAGCGTGGCCACATGTACCTGTGCAATCGATGCGGATGCCAACGGCTGTTCATCAAAGGATGAAAAGATACTATTTAACGGCTTGCCATAGGCCGCTTCCACAATACGACGCGCTTCACTACCGGGAAACGGACTGACGTCATCCTGTAACTTCGCCAGCTCATCCGCAATATCATCCGGCAGTAGATCTTTGCGTGTCGATAAAATCTGCCCAAACTTGACGAAGATGGGGCCAAGGTCTTCGAGCGCACGGCGCATGCGCTCTGCATGCGGTATGCCTATCCCCTGACGGAACCAGTTCCACGGCAACAGATACAACATGAAACGAAATGGGCGAAACAGGTGCATCTCCAGCACCACTTCATCAAGCCCATGTTTCACCAGAATTCGGTTGATATGCAGCAGGCGAAAAACCTGCCCGGGTCGGATAATCACTCAGCCTCACCTCGCTGAGTTAACAGGCGTAGCACACGCGCCTCGATACGATCAACATCAGCACGTAACGTATCGACGGCTTCCAGAAATGGCCCGATCTCTTCACGATGTGGTAACAGACGACTCTCCTCCAGTAGGTACTCACTGACATCCTGCTCAACAGTAGTGCGCGTCTGCGTTGCCCAATCGGCCACGCCCCTGACCACATTACCAATTTTATGTCCGACCACATCACCCACCAGTTGCGACAACGGCTCTTCCCAGTCGAGGTCGAGATCATCCATGATGCCACGCACACGCTGCCCCGTTTCAGTATCACCCACAATCTCAACATCACCAGAGAACAGCGCCTTCTGCTGATCACCACCCAACCCCATGCGCATCATCGATAGCGGCGCACCACGCAGCCACACATCAACGTCATGCGGATGTTCGCCTCGCAGTTGCAGACCAACACTATCTGGCAGCAGGTAAAACTTGAGATTTAACCCGAGTAGTTCAACCCCAATCACTTTACCTGTAAGACTACGCACCCGTTGCAATGCGTCGGGATCGAGCTGAAGACAATGATTGATCGCTGTTTCAAGCGTAGACAATGAGGCCGACTGGATCGATGATGTAATGCTCATATTTGATAGCCCTATCGCGATAACGACTGGAGTTTGGTGGTATTAAAATTTATAACCTTTATGTAGCGCGACGATCCCACCGCTCATATTCATAAATTCACAACGTTCAAAACCGACGCCTGCCATCATCTCCTTAAGTGTTTCCTGATCCGGGTGCATACGAATGGACTCAGCAAGATAACGATAGCTATCTTCATCATTAGCGATCAACTTACCCATCAACGGCAACAGCTTAAATGAATAAGCATCGTAGATCGGCTTGAGCGCCGCCATCGGTTTAGAAAACTCCAGCACCATCAGGCGGCCACCCGGTTTGAGCACACGATAGAGCGATGCCAACGCCGCCTCTTTATCTGTGACGTTGCGCAGGCCAAACGCAATGCTGGCAAAATTAAAATGGTTATCGGGAAAGGGTAGCGCCTCGGCATTCGCCTGCACATATTCGATGTTACCGACGATGCCGCGATCGGTGAGACGCTCGCGCCCCACGTTCAACATATTGGCATTAATGTCCGACGCAACGACGCAGCCACTGGGGCCCACCATCTTCGAAAAGCGCGCGGCAAGATCACCGGTACCCGACGCAAGGTCCAGCACCTTATGGCCGGCACGCACGCCACTGGTATCCAGCGCCACTTTTTTCCAGAGGCGATGCACACCCATCGACATCACATCATTCATGATGTCGTAGTTCTTTGCGACTGAATCAAAGACACCGGCCACACGCCGCACCTTCTCTTTGACATCAACCTCTTCATAACCGAAGTGCGTCTTACCTGCTTCCTCGTGCCCTGATGCGGTACTTTTGTCTGTCATGCATCACCTTCAGGTTGCTTACGTTCATGCCCGGCAGCACTGAGGCGCTGCAGATATTCCTGCCACATCGCCGCCTGATTCTGTCCGATTCGGTAGAGGTAGTCCCAGGTAAAAAGCCCCGTATTATGGCCATCGTCAAAATTTAACTTCACCGCATAGGCACCGACCGGCTCAACACTCACGATATTTACCGATTCTTTACCTGTCTGCAATGTCTCCTGCCCCGGTCCATGGCCACGCACCTCGGCCGACGGCGAGTAGACCCGCAGGAATTCACACGGCAGTTGAAATTCAGCGCCGTTATCAAAGATCACTTCCAGTACCCGTGACTTTTGATGCAAGCGAATATCAGTCGGGCGATGTTTTTTTTCTTGTGCTGTCATATTTTTGGTGCAGCCATTGACTCAATCATTCTCAACAGTTAAAGGATGTAACGACTCAAATCTTCATCTTCGACCAGCTTGCCGAGATGCTGCTCGACATAGTCGACATCGATCGTCACGCTAGTACCGGAAAGATCCGAGGCCTCGAACGACAACTGTTCAAGCAGTCGCTCCATTACTGTATGCAGGCGACGTGCGCCGATGTTTTCTGTGGTCTCATTGACCTGCCACGCCACCTCGGCAACGCGTGCGATACCATCTTCGGTAAACACCACACTCAGCCCTTCGGCCTCAAGCAGTGCGTTGTACTGCTCCGTTAGCGATGCATTTGGCTCGGTCAAAATACGCACAAAGTCACCCACCGATAACGCCGTAAGTTCGACACGAATCGGCAGACGTCCCTGTAACTCCGGCACCAGATCAGAAGGCTTGGCGAGGTGAAATGCACCTGAAGCGATAAACAGAATATGATCCGTTTTAAGCATGCCGTACTTGGTTGAAACAGTACACCCTTCCACCAACGGCAACAGATCGCGCTGCACCCCTTCGCGAGAGACATCCGCGCCACTCCCGCCGCCACTGTCACTACGCTTGGTGATCTTGTCGATCTCATCGAGGAAGACGATACCGTGCTGTTCCGCCCGTTCCAGTGCCGCGGCCTTAATCCCCTCTTCATCGAGCAACTTGGCGGCCTCTTCTTCACGCAACACCTGAAAGGCGTCACGGATCGGCAGGCGCTGTTTCTTGGTGCGCTGATTGCCCATATTCTGAAACAGCCCCTGTAACTGACTGCTCATATCTTCCATCCCCGGCGGCGCCATAATCTCAACCCCAACCGCCGCCATGCTCACCTCGATCTCAATCTCTTTATCGTCGAGGTCGCCTTCACGCAGTTTTTTACGGAATTTTTGACGTGTCGCAGAGTTCTCATCGCTACGATTCACTGTACCGTCGGCACCCCGCGCCGGGGGCAACAGGATGTCGAGGATACGCTCTTCGGCCGCATCTTCGGCGCGATGCTTCAACTTCTTCATCTCATTTTCGCGCGTCAACTTAATCGAGACTTCGACCAGATCACGGATAATCGATTCAACATCACGACCGACATAACCCACCTCGGTAAACTTGGTCGCTTCAACCTTGATAAACGGCGCATTCGCAAGCTTCGCCAGACGACGTGCGATCTCAGTTTTACCCACACCGGTCGGGCCGATCATCAAAATATTTTTGGGGGTTACTTCATTACGCAGCTCTTCACTGCTGATCTGCGCACGGCGCCAGCGATTTCTTAATGCAATCGCGACCGCACGCTTGGCATCGTTCTGACCAATGATATGTTTGTCCAGTTCCTGGACGATCTCTCTGGGTGTCATGTCAGACATAATACTTTCCATTCCTGCAAATAAAGGGTACTGAGGCTAGACAGCGTCCAGCTCCTCAATGGTGAGATTGTTATTGGTGAAGACACAGATATCCGATGCGATCTCCAGCCCTTTTTCCACAATCGTACGTGCATCATGTTCGCTATTTTCCAGCAGGGCGCGCGCCGCCGCCTGTGCAAACGGTCCGCCGGAGCCGATCGCCATCAGGCTGTTTTCTGGCTCGATCACATCGCCATTGCCGGTGATAATCAATGAGGTCTCTTTATCCGCGACGACGAGCAGCGCCTCCAGGCGACGCAACATACGATCGGTACGCCAGTCCTTCGCTAACTCCACCGCGGAGCGGGTCAAATTACCGGAGTGCTTTTCCAGCTTCGCCTCAAAGCGCTCAAACAGGGTAAAGGCATCTGCCGTGCCTCCAGCAAAACCGGCGATCACGCGGCCATCATAGAGACGGCGCACCTTACGTGCATTGCCCTTCATCACCGTGTTGCCCATCGACACCTGGCCATCGCCACCGACGACAACCTTGCCGTTACGACGCACCGATAAAATAGTAGTTCCGCGAAATTGTTCCAAAACTCAAAACTCCTGAATGACACCTGCCGCAAGCCACTGCGGTAAAAAATTGAATCTGGGATTGTACACCATCCGCCAGCTACCGAGACAACCAGAAAAACAACACGATGCCCACGATCTTGATACCCTCGATCTTCGGGCTGTTTTCAAACGAAACGCAAGATTCACGGATAAAAAAACACCCAGTGACCGTATGATCACTGGGTGTCGATATTTTACTATGCAATTAAGTCAGATCAGGCCTGCATCGCGCCCTTCAATTTCTTCATTGCATTACTTTCCAGCTGACGAATACGCTCTGCCGAAACCTGATACTGATCCGCCAGTTCGTGCAGCGTCTTCTTTTCATCGGCTAACCAACGCTGCGCAAGGATATCGCGGCTGCGGTCATCAAGGTCAGACATCGCGCGATGCAGACGTTCATTGGTGTGCTCCGCCCACTGGCTCTCTTCGAGCTGCAGGGTGGGATCCATGCTGCTATCTTGCAGATAGGAGGCCGGTGCAAAGTGGCGATCACTATCGTCATCACTACTATCGGCGGCGGGGTCAAACGAGGCGTCATGACCGCTCATGCGCGACTCCATCTCCACCACTTCGTGAGGCTTGACCCCAAGATCACGCGCGACCGCATTCACCTCGTCCTGATTAAACCAGCCAAGACGCTTTTTACTGCCGCGTAATTTAAAAAAGAGTTTACGCTGCGCCTTAGTGGTCGCCACTTTAACAATGCGCCAGTTACGCAGCACATATTCGTGGATCTCAGCACGGATCCAGTAGACCGCAAAAGAGACCAGACGGACGTTCATATCGGGGTCGAAGCGTTTTACCGCTTTCATCAAACCGACATTACCTTCCTGAATCAGATCCGCCTGAGGAAGCCCGTAACCACTATAGCTGCGCGCGATATGCGCCACAAAACGCAGATGGGACATTACCAGTTCACGTGCGGCCTCGAGGTCGCCGTGATCGCGATAACGCCGCGCCAGCTGCTGCTCTTCTTCGACGCACATTACCGGAATCTCGCTGATCCCCTGCTGGTAGCTTTCGATGCTGCCTGTCGGAACGATGTGCCCTTCGGGCGTCACCAGTCCTAATTCATTACCGTTAGTCATCAGTCAATGTCCTCTCAATTTAAGATGGTACTGTTGCATTTTAGCACTCCAATACTAAGAGCGCTAACTTTCAGAGAAGTTCCCACAAAACAAAAAACGAACACAATAAATTAGAAATCAATAACTTAACTATAAACAGGCAGCCTAAGTCGGCTCAATATCGCGTAAATGCCGCCCCACCGCAAGCCACGCGCCGAGCAGACCCAGTAGACCGCCTACCACCACCAGCACCAGCATCGCCAAAGGCTCCAGCGAGCCGAGCGAAAACGAGCTGTTATAGAGTCGTGAGAGCTGCTGCACCGGGCCATGCAATAACCACAACGACAACGTAACCAGCAGCCACGCCATCACCGCCCCCAGCACCCCGTGCCACAGGCCACTATACAGGAACGGTCGCTGAATAAAGGCATTGGTCGCACCAATCAGCTTCTGTACTTCGATTTCATCGCGACGATTCTGGATCGCAAGACGAATCGTATTCCCCACAATCAACAGCACTGCCAGCGCCAGTAATGCGGCCAGCACGAAGACACCGCGTTCGCCGATTGCCATAATCGCGTAGAGCCGCTTAAGCCATTCCATATCGAGCTGCGCCATCTCGACCAACGGCAGACTGCGCAACTCGTGCAACAGTGGCTCCACCATCAGCGGCTCACTCGCCGCGCGGGTCGGGCGCACCAGCAATACATTGGGCAGCGGGTTTTCATCGAGCACTTCGAGCGCCTCACCAAAACCGGAGTACTGGCGAAACTCGCCTAGCGCCTGCTGCGGTGTCACATGCACCACCTCATCTATCGTCGACATCGCTCGGAGCTGTTCGACCAGGCGGCTCGCCTCCTTTTCATCCACCCCCCGATTTAAAAAGAGTGAGATCTGAACGGCATCTTCCCACCCTGCGCTCACGCCCTGCACATTTTTCAGCGCGACATGCAGTCCGGCAGGCAGCGCCAGCGCAATGCCGATCACGGCAATCGTCATTAAACTGGAAAGCGGGTGACGGCTGACACGACCGAGACTCAGAAAGAGCGCCTGGAAATGACCTTTCAGATAACCACGTAACCACCCCTTGCCCTTGATGCGGCGCACTGCGGCGGCGCTGGCACTGCGCTTGGTGCTGCCCTCGCCGGGTGTCACAAGCGACGTTGCACGACGCGGTGAACGACGTGTCGCCTGACGCGCCATTACTGTAGTGCTCCGTCATTGCGCTCATCATCAAGCAGTCGCCCCTTTTCAAGCACCAGCACGCGCTTGCCCATGCGAGTGATCAAATCGATATCATGACTGGCGATCAATACCGTCACCCCCACCTGGTTAAACTCGGCAAAGAGCTGCATGATTTCGGCGGACAATGCAGGGTCGAGGTTACCCGTCGGCTCATCAGCCACCAGCAGGGGCGGTTTGTTGACGACTGCACGCGCAATGCCAACGCGCTGCTGCTCACCGCCTGAAAGCGATAAAGGCAACGAGCGTTCTTTGTCGAGCAGGCCCACTTTATCGAGCGAGGCGCGCACACGGCGCTGAATATCACGATGCGGTTGACCTGCTATCACCAGCGGCAGCGCGACATTATCAAACACTGTGCGGTCATTCAGTAGTTTATGATTTTGAAAAATAATACCGATGTCGCGGCGCACATAGGGGATATGGCGCCGTCCCAGCTTTGAGAAATTTTTACCGTTAATGATCACCTGTCCGTAGCTGGCGCGTTCAATCAATCCGATCAATTTCAGCATCGTACTCTTGCCCGCACCGGAGTGGCCGGTGAGAAAAGCCATCTGCCCCGCATCCAGCTGCAGATTGATCCCACTCAGCGCCTCACCGCCTTCAGCGTAACGCTTACCGACATTCTCAAAATGGATCATGCGCGCTCACTTCACTCCTGCTGCATTTCAATCAGAGCTGCCCTCATCAAACAGTGCATCGATAAACTCTTCAGCATCAAAGGCACGCAGATCTTCAATGCCCTCACCGACACCGATAAAACGGATCGGCACACTGAGTTTGTTAGCAATCGCAAACAGCACCCCACCCTTGGCGGTGCCATCGAGTTTGGTGAGCGTGAGGCCAGTCAACCCCACCGCCTGATTGAACTGTTCCGCCTGAGTGATCGCGTTCTGTCCGGTACCGGCATCGACCACCAGCATCACCTCATGCGGTGCGCTTTGATCGTGACGCGCCAGCACGCGGCGAATCTTTTTCAGCTCTTCCATCAGATTCGTCTGGGTATGCAGACGACCGGCCGTATCAACAATCAGAATATCCATCTGTTTAGCACGCGCAGACTCCATCGCATCGAAGATCACCGAGGCGGGGTCGGAGGCGCGCGGCTGGGCGACCACCGCAATCTGATTGCGCTCACCCCACACCTGCAACTGCTCAACTGCGGCGGCACGAAAGGTGTCGCCCGCCGCCAGCATCACTGATTTGCCTTCGGCCTGAAGTTTCTTGGCCAGTTTGCCAATGGTGGTGGTCTTGCCGACGCCGTTGATGCCAACCATCAAAATCACATAGGGCTGCTTTTCTGCATCGCACACCAGTGGCACGCTGGCCGGCGCCAGAATCTTCAGCATATCCTCGCGCAGTGCCGCGTAGAGCGCGCCGCTATCGCCCAGCTGTTTGCGCGACACCCTCTCCGTGAGATCCACGATAATCTGCTGTGTTGCATCAACGCCAACGTCGGCAGTCAATAACATCATCTCCAGCTCTTCGAGCACCTCGTCATCGATCGCTTTGCGTCCCAGCATTAGATTGCCAAGTCCGCCGACGAGGCTGCTGCGCGTACGCGTTAACCGGTCGCGCAGGCGACCAAACATTCCGGGGGGCTGAGGCTCAACCTGCGGGTCGGCAGCCTCATTTTGTTTCTTTTTTCCGAATCCAAACATAAATTAAAATCTTATATGCTATCTGAAATTAAATATTGAACTAACGGATACATTACAATGTCCGACAGTTTCGTTATGCTAATCCTATCACTCTACAGGCATTGTATGGGCATTAACCAACGCAAGGAACCTAATATGCTGAAAAAGTCTCTACTGGCACTCTGTATCAGTCTCGTGTCTTTCACCTCATGGGGGAGCGAAAATCCCGCGGTACATGAATATATGCTCGACAATGGGCTCAAGGTGATTGTCAAAGAGGATCACCGCGCACCCGTCGTCATTTCACAGGTGTGGTACAAGGTCGGCAGCAGCTACGAGCACAACGGCATTACCGGGGTCTCGCATGTGCTGGAACATATGATGTTTAAAGGCACCGAAAAACATGCGCCGGGGGAGTTTTCACGCATCATCAGCGAAAACGGCGGCAGTGAAAACGCCTTCACCGGCAGAGACTACACCGCCTATTTTCAGCAGCTGGAGAAGAGCCGCCTGGAAGTCAGCTTTGAGATGGAATCAGACCGCATGCGCAACCTGAAACTGCTCGATGAAGAGTTTGCCAAAGAGGTACGGGTGGTGATGGAAGAACGCCGCCTGCGCACCGAAGATAACCCGCAGTCACTCACCTATGAACAGTTTGCCTCGACCGCATTTGTTAATAACCCTTACGGTAATCCGGTGATCGGCTGGATGAACGATCTCGAAAACATGACTAATGATGACCTCAGAAAATGGTATGAGATGTGGTATGCGCCTAATAACGCCACACTGGTGGTTGTGGGTGATGTCGACCCCGAGGAAGTCTACCAGCTCGCAAAAAAGTATTACGGCGTACATAAACGCGGCGAGGTAGCCACCATCAAGCCCAGAGTTGAGGCACCGCAAAAAGGCGAAAAACGGCTACTGGTGAAGGCACCTGCCGAACTCCCTTACATGATGATGGGTTATAAAGTACCCACACTCACCCCCGAGGGTAACTGGGAGCCTTATGCGCTGGAGGTACTCGCCGCTGTGCTCGACGGCGGTAAAAGCGCCCGTTTTGAGAAACTGCTGGTACGCGAAAAACAGATCGCATCCAGCATCGGCACTGGCTACGGGATGACCGGCCTGCATAATGACATGCTCACGTTTAGTGGCACGCCGGCGCAAGGCCAAACTGTTGAAGACCTCGAACTCGCCATCCGTGAACAGGTACAACGCCTGCATCACGAACTGGTCAGTGAAGAGGAGCTGGCGCGCATCAAGGCACAGGTGGTCGCCAGCGATGTCTATCAACGCGATTCAGTCTACTACCAGGCGATGCTGATCGGTACGCTGGAAACAGTTGGCCTGTCGTGGAAACTGCTGGATAAATATGTTGATCGCATCCGCGCTATCACCCCGCAACAGATTCAGCAAGTCGCCCAAAAATACCTGATCGACGACAACCTCACCGTCGCGAACCTGATCCCGCAACCGATCGACAGCGAAACGGCAAAACGCCGTATGCGCGGAGGTGGCAACCATGGGCATTAAACCAGGAAAAAGGGAGAAGGATAAAGGGCAAAAGACAAAAAGCACACAATCCAGGATGCAGAAAGACACCATGCACAAATACAAATATTCAATACTCGGGCTGTTCGCTTTTATCTTTTCCCTTGGCGCTTTCCCTTCAATCGCAGCGCCAGCGATTCAACACTGGACCACCGACAACGGCGCACGGGTCTATTTTGTACCGGCCCCCGGCCTTCCGATGGTCGATATTCAGCTCACCTTTGATGCCGGTAGCGCACGCGATGGCGATCAGTATGGGGTAGCGCATCTCACCAACTCACTCCTGGATGAAGGCGCTGGTGACCTCAATGCGGACCAGATTGCCGAACATTTTGAGAACCTCGGCGCTGAGATCGGCACCGGCTCATACCGCGACATGTCGATTATGACGCTGCGCAGCCTCACTGAGCCGGAACTACTAACACCGGCCCTTGAGGTATTTACATTAATGATCGGAGATCCTGCATTTCCAGCTGAGAGCTTTGAACGCAACAAAAAACAGACGCTGCGAGCAATACAATCAAAACTCCAGTCTCCGCAGGCGATCGTCAGTAAAGCTTTTTTTAAAGCAGTTTATGGTGACCACCCCTACAGCGCACCCTCGCTCGGTTTTGAAGAGAGCGTAACAGCGCTCACGCGTGATGATATGCTGCAACATTATCAACAATACTACGTCGCAAAAAATGTAGTGGTCGCCATGGTAGGTGATCTTGACCGTGCTGCCGCAGAGGCGATTGCCACGCAACTCACAAGTGGCCTTAAACCGGGCAGTGCCGCAGCGAATATTGCCCCCGCTTCCGCCATCAAAACAGGCGCTACGATCAACATCGAACATCCATCAACGCAGACTCATATTATGATTGGCCAACCAGGTATGACCCGCGACGATCCCGACCTGTTTCCGCTCTATGTCGGCAATCACATTCTGGGCGGCAGCGGACTCACTTCCCGCATCAGTGAAGAGATCCGTGAAAAACGCGGTCTCGCCTATAGCGCTTACAGCTTCTTCTCACCCATGCGTGAAGCAGGCCCTTATCTGATGGGATTACAGACACGCAATGACCAGGCGAACAATGCAATTGATGTGATGTTTACCACCCTGCAAACATTCATTGATGAAGGGGTCAGTGCTGAAGAACTGGAAGCTGCCAAACGCAACATCACGGGTGGATTCCCTTTGCGCATCGCCAGTAATAGCAAAATTTTAGGTTTTCTCGGCAATATCGGTTTTTATAACCTGCCGCTCGATTATCTCGATACCTATAACGATCAGGTCAATGCGGTCACCATCGAACAGATCAAGGATGCCTTTAAGCGCCGTGTCAATCCCGATAAAATGGTGACCGTCACCGTCGGTGCGCCACCCCCGGCAAAAGCTGAAGGAAAGGCTGTCACCGGTTTTGAGTAAATATTAATGGCCGCAGCACACAAGGCAGGGCAGCTGCGCATCATCGGTGGGACGTGGCGAGGGCGCAAAATCGATTTCGCCACTGAACCCGGTGTGCGCCCCACGCCAGATCGAATCCGCGAAACACTGTTCAACTGGTTACAGCCCAACATCGCTGGCGCGCGTTGCCTCGACCTCTTTAGCGGAAGTGGCGCGCTCGGTTTTGAAGCGCTGTCACGCGGTGCTGCCGAGGTGGTGATGATCGATCAGAGTAGCGCCGTCACAAAACAGCTGCTCACCAACGCCAACCTGCTTAAAACAGGCGGCGCACAGGTGGTACAAACCAGTGCGGACAATTACCTGCAACGGACGACTCCACAATCGTTCGATATCGTCTTTCTCGATCCGCCGTTCGAGTCTCAGGCGATCGAAAATTATTGCGCGCAACTAGAATCAGGGCAATGGCTAACATCGCACGCACTGATCTATATGGAACGTGAAAAAGGGACGCCCTCGCCACACCTTCCCGACGGCTGGCAGCTACATCGTGAAAAAAAGGCCGGCAAGGTGGTTTATGCGCTCGCCATCCGCGGCGGCTAAAGCATCCATGGGATGGCGAACACAGACGGCTGAAAGGTGATCTGCTAATATCACCAAACCGACCAAATGGATGGGAAACAAACATGGGCACGACAGCGATCTACCCCGGCACCTTCGACCCGCTGACCAATGGGCATAGCGATCTGGTGCAACGCGCGGCGCAACTGTTCGAACGGGTAATCGTGGCGGTCGCGACCAACCCGGGCAAGGCGCCCTGTTTCAGCGCCGAGGAACGGATCGAACTGGCGCGCAGCGCGCTCAAGGACATTGACCATGTCGAGGTGTGCGGTTTTAATCAACTGCTGGTCGAATTCGCCCACGAACAGCAAGCGAGCGTCATTGTACGTGGGCTTCGCGCGGTGTCGGACTTCGAGTATGAGTTTCAACTCGCGGGAATGAATCGCAAACTTGCAGCCGATATTGAAACACTCTTTCTAATGCCCTCCGAAAAGTATGCCTACCTCTCCTCCAGCCTGGTGCGTGAAGTCGCTTCACTCGGGGGCGATGTCTCCGCGTTTGTTCACCCGGAGATCAACACTGCGCTCTGCCACAAAATGCGTTAAAATCGGGTGCTCAGCTACACGTTTTAGAACAGGTATCGCTTTATGGCTTTAATGATTACAGATGAATGCATCAACTGCGATGTGTGCGAACCGGAATGCCCCAATGCCGCGATCTCGCAGGGCGATGAAATCTATGAAATTGACCCCAATCTCTGCACCGAATGCGTCGGCCATTTCGACACCCCACAATGCGTTGAGGTCTGCCCGATCGACTGCATCCCGATGGACCCTGACCACGTCGATAGTAAAGAAGAGCTGATGGAGCGGTACGAACGTATTCAGGCAGGTGAGGTCGGCTAAGGCCTGCCCCGCGCTCACCTGAAGCATCGCACTTATCCAGACACCCACGCTTATGCACACTTTAAAATTACTGCTCAGCGCCGCGCTGATCTTCTTTTCGCCCCTGAGTGTTGCAGAAATCAGTGCGCCGAAACCACCCGCTGCGGCCGTCGCCTCTGCTCATCCACTCGCCACTGACGCGGGCATCGAAATCATTCATCAGGGCGGCAACGCCTTTGATGCCGCCATTGCAGTGACCGCCGCACTGGCCGTGGTTGAACCGGCGGGCTCCGGCCTCGGCGGCGGCGGTTTCTGGTTACTGCACCGTGAGTCCGATGGCTTTCAGACCATGCTCGATGGGCGTGAGCGCGCACCGCTGGCGGCACACCGTGACATGTATCTTGATGAAAAAGGTGAGGTCGTGCCAAAGCTGTCAATCGATGGGCCGCTTGCGGCAGGCATACCCGGCGTGCCCGCGGCACTGGAGCACCTCGCCAATCAATACGGCCAACTCCCCCTCCGGCAGAGCCTGGCGCCAGCGATACGTCTGGCACGTGATGGTTTTGCGGTCGATGCACGCTATCGGCGGCTGGCTGGCTTTCGTCTCAAGGCGTTACAAAAATCGCCTGCGGCCACCGCTATTTTTTTAGACCAGAATGAACTGCCCACCACAGGATTTGTAATCAAGCAGCCGGATCTCGCCAACACGCTCGAAGCGATTGCTCAAAATGGTGCGGCTGGCTTTTACAGTGGGCCAGTCGCTGAAATGCTGGTCAACAGAACGCGTACAGCGGGCGGCATCTGGACCCGGGAAGATTTAATGCAGTATAAAGTGGTCGAACGCGCGCCCATCAAAACACGTTACCGCGACATTGAAGTCACCTCTGCCGCCCCGCCTTCGTCGGGCGGCATTGCGTTGGCGACAATGTTTCAGATCCTCGAGCATTATCCGCTCGATCAACTGGATAAGGCTACCCGCATCCATCTGATTGCCGAGGCGATGCGCCGTGCCTATCGTGACCGCGCCGAATATCTGGGCGACCCGGATTTTGTGTCCGTACCGCTCAAACGACTCACCCACCCGTTTTATGCCGCCGGGCTGGCCAGCACCATCCATCCCGCAAAGGCGACCCCAAGCGATCAACTGCCAGGCATTGCCGATAATCGACTGGGTAGTGATACCACCCATTTCTCAATCATCGACCGAGACGGCAACCGCGTTGCTGCTACGCTCTCGATCAACTTTCCATTTGGCTCAGCCTTTGTCCCTGCCGGCACTGGCGTGCTGCTTAACGATGAGATGGATGACTTCTCTTCCAGGCCCGGCGCACCCAATATATACGGGCTGGTCGGCAACAGTGCCAACGCCATCGCCCCCGGCAAACGCCCGCTCTCCAGCATGTCCCCCACTTTTCTGGAGGATCAACAGCGCGTCGCCATTCTCGGCACCCCCGGTGGCAGCCGCATCATCACCATGGTGCTACTCGGCGCACTCGAATTTGCGGCCAATAAACCGCCGCAGGCGTGGGTGAGTGCGCCGCGCTTTCACCACCAGTACCTGCCGGATCGACTCAGTTTTGAACCGGACACATTTAGCGAGGAAACTATCTCAGCGTTAGCGACGATGGGCCACCCCCTCAAAGAGGGCAGCCGACAATACGGCAATATGCAGGCGATTCTATGGGATCGCAGTCAAAACAGCGTCATCGCTGCCAGTGACCCACGCGGTAACGGCCTTGCATCCACCACTGAAAACCGCGACGCTTCACAGCTCGACTGATTGCGTGAAAGCAATGAATTGGATAGACTTAACGGATAAAAAAACACTGCGTTCCCTGCCTGCCACACCTCGCTGGTAAAACATAACAAACTAAGATTCAAAGACTTACTTAATGACTACTCAGCAATCCCCAGCAGCGACAGAAGACCGCGATCTGATCAAATTCCTGTTTTTCTCCGCCTTCTGCTTTTTCATCGGCACGGTGCACGGCGTATGGCAAATTCAACCCTCCGTACGTGCGTGGCTTGACTCTATCGGCAGCCCCTACGGCGGCCCAGGACACATGATTGATCCACTCGCCCATGCGCACATGAACGTCATCGGTGGCGTCGTGATCCTCTGCATGGCGGCTACTTATTATATGCTCCCCAAGATTTCCGGCGTGGCACTGTGGTCGCGTCGCCTGGTGTTTCACACCTTCTGGTGGACCGCACTGGGGCTGATCGGTTTTTACAGCACACTGATGATCTTCGGCACGCTCGAAGGCAACCTGCTATTAGCCGGCGATCTGGAAGGGATGGACGAGATGCACAAAATATATAAACCGATCATCGCCACCGTCGCTACCATTATGGGCATGGGCTTCTGGGTCTTCTTTTTTAACGTCTTTGCGACAGTCAAAAGGGCCTATAAAAAGTCATGATTCGTGAGTGCG
>CALZIG010000035.1 GCA_945787585.1 uncultured Gammaproteobacteria bacterium
AAATTAATTTGTCAGTTTGAGCTTGATATGGCGGTGATCGCAAAACAGTTCAACATCGACTTCGCTGACTACTTTGCAGCGGAGATGACAGCGATTCGCCAGATCGAATGCGATGGCCTGTTGACGATTGACGGCGACATGATCCGCGTGCTGCCCGTTGGTCGTCTTTTGATTCGTAATGTCTGCATGGTGTTTGATCGCTATCTGCGTGAGCAGACCGAGCAGCGATATTCGAAGGTGATCTAATACCTGTTTTTTTTATTGATTAAGATATTTAATTAAGCCACCCCTGCGGTGGTTTTTTTATGTGCGGGTGTTTTGATTGGCGTAATAAATGCATAGAGAGGTAGCGGGATAACTGGCGGGCGTCATGTGGGCGTCTGTTACTGATCATGGATAACAGAAACTTGAGAAGCGAGGCATGAATCTAAAACGATATATTGGTTGTTTGAGTCTGTTATTTACGCTGTTTTTATCGAGTGCGACGATTGCGCAGGAGATGAATGCGTGCGCTGACGAGGGCGCAGGCCTGAATCTAAAGGTCTATGAGGTATTGGCTAATGTTGAGCTTTCAGCGGTTGATGTGGCGGCCACCCGGCAAGCCGTTGCCGGGTGTGTGGCTCGGTACCAATATTTATCATCGCGTAAACGGAACGAATTTTTACACCTGCTAAACACCCTGGTGGTGCGGATGAACGAAGGCTATCTCAAGGTTTCGTCTGAGGGGCTTTATCTCCCCGGTGGCGCAAACCAGTCGTCTCAATTACGGGCGCAACGGCTTGATGAAATCAGACAGGATATGCAAACACATTATGTTGCGCTGTTGAATCGACCTTCGCCGTTAGACAAAGGCTGGAGTGGCGAGTTTGTTTCCAACCTTTATCTGGGCTATGAAACTACCGACCTTGATGGTTTTGATCGCCATGGCAATGGGCGCTTCGGGATTAATTACTATCATCAAATAGATGGTTCGATGGATAGTAATACGGGGTGGGGCAAGCATATTTTTGGCGATGCGGTGCTAACGAATAGCGCCGAACATTCAGTCACCAGTTTTGATAAAACGTATGAAGTGGACCTGAATTTTTATCTGCCCAATGCAGAGGATGGTGATATTCCAGTGCGCTGGGGGTTAGGTCCGGTGGTGGGCGTTAAAATGAAGAAGCTGAGTGGCATTAGCACCTCACGCTGGAAGTATATGGCAGGCCTGCGCCTGGCGCGGAGTCCGGACCTTTATATCGATGGCCGTTATGGGAAATCCGAAGGGGTTCCGGGGCCGCGCATTGAGATCCGCGGGCAGATGCCCGTGGAATCACTCTATAATGGCAGTGTGATTGTTGGCGGCACATTGAACCTCAGCACTGATGATGGCGCCAGCGTTGGCGACAGTATCCAGATGTACCTGCTGTGGCAGATTAATTTTATTGATGCGCTGGGTGTGTACTAATATTAAACGGGATGTTTTGATAATAGCGGCCAAGTTTGCCAGCCTGTGTGGCTGATCCCTTAATCGAGCGCTGATCTGCTCATCAAACCACGAGGGCGACTGTGATATGCTTCGCATCATATAATTGCCTTTATAGGTATAATCGGCCTTTAAAGCTTTTTCAGCCCCGCTAACTGCTGGTAACGACCTTATGTGGGTATGAGCGGGCGCATTAATCAGATTTCCCCTGTGTTACCTCAACGGTGTGCCGGGACGCTTTTTCGGAGTTGTTTTCATGGGTGCAGCAGGTGATCGTCTAAACTGGAAAAGCCAGTCTCGCTTGTTGCTATGCGTCTTGTTGTCAGCATTGACCGCTGGCTGCAGTGGTAGTGGTGGTGGCGCACCGGTGTCAACGCCCCTTGCCGTTGTCACTACGGCAACACTGAGTGGCACCATCACGGTTGCAGCAGGCACGGATGTCGATGGTGATGTGAATGACCCCTTCGCAACTGACAGGCCGAATGATACCTATTCCACCGCGCAGCCGTTGTTGAACCCAGTCACCCTTGGCGGGTATCTGAATGTACCGGGGGCAGGTGCTTCGGGTTATTCGTGGGCATCGGGTGATCGCGCCGATTTTTACAGCATACCGCTGGCCGCTGGGCAGACGGTGACCGTGACGATTGAAGATTACCCGGCGGGAGACCTCGATCTCTATCTCTATAATGATAGTGGTGCCGTCGTGGACGTCTCGGCTGGTAACGGCAACATTGAAACTATTACGCTTTCAGGTAGTACAAGCGGTGACTACTTTATCGAAGTGCGCGTTGAAGGCGGATTTTCCAACTATACCCTGACTGTCGGACAGCACGCGCCACTTCATGTGGCTGGACGCCTGGTCTCGACCGATGCGTTTGTGCCGGGCGATGTGATTGTCAAATTCCGCGATGATTCGAGTGAGCCATTAACGCAGCAGGCGCCCACCGCGCGCGCCGCTGCATTTGGTTTGCAGGCGAAGGCGGGCCGCAGTCGCCATCAGCCGCAATTGATGAATATGGGCGCGACCGCGCAGCGACAGGCCACCTTTAAAGCACTCGGGATGGAGCAGCGAGGTGCGCGCCAGTTCCGCTTCAACGACCCTGACAAGCAGCTTAAATTCGAAACGATGCAGGTGATCAAGGCGCTACGTCAACGCTCAGATGTACTCTACGCAGAACCTAATTACATTCGCCAGCCGAGCAAGGTGCCGACAGATCCGCTGTATCAGTATCAGTGGCACTATCCGTTGATCAGTCTACCGGCCGCCTGGGATCTAAGTACGGGCGCATCGGATGTGACTGTGGCTATTATTGATACCGGCGTGCTGTTGAATCACCCTGATCTACAGCCTCAGTTTGCGCCGGGTGTGGGTTATGACTTTATCTCCAATGATACCAACTCGGGGGATGGGCAGCCGGGGATCGACAGTGATCCTAATGACACAGGTGACGGTGGCGGCATCGGAAGTAGTTCTTTTCACGGGACGCATGTCGCGGGGACGGTGGCGGCCGCAACAAATTTTTCAGTGGGTGGCGTCGGTGTGGCGGGTGTCGCGCCGGGGGCAAAGCTGATGCCGGTGCGAGTGTTGGGAAAATTGGGCGGCTCGCTGTATGACATTATGCAGGGAGTGCGTTACGCTGCCGGGTTGAGTAATGATTCGGGCATCACACTCAATGCATCGCAGCGCGCCGATGTAATTAACCTGAGTCTGGGCGGGGGTGGCTATTCACAGATAGAGCAGGATCTGTTTACCGAGGTGCGAAATGCAGGCGTTGTAGTGGTGGCTGCGGCGGGTAACCAAAATAGCGGGGTGCCAGATTACCCTGCCGCTTATGCCGGGGTGATCTCGGTTTCTGCGGTGGATATCAGTAAGCAAAAAGCACCCTATTCCAATTATGGTTCGACGGTTGATGTCGCTGCCCCAGGTGGTAATAACGGCACCGATATTAATGGGGATGGTTTTAATGACGGTGTACTGAGTACATTGGGTGATGACTCGGGCGCGACATTGAGTTATCGCTATGACATCTACAATGGCACTTCAATGGCTGCACCGCATGTCGCAGGGGTGGTGGCGCTGATGAAGTCAATCGATAGTGACCTTTCCCCTGCGGATGTCGATGGGATGTTGCAGAGTGGTGCAATTACCGAGGACCTTGGTGCCACAGGTCGAGACGATATTTTTGGCCATGGTTTGATCAATGCTTATAGTGCCGTGGTTGCGGCAGGTGGTAGTAGTTCATCTGTCGATCCATTGCTCGGTGTCTCGCCGGCTGCATTCAATCTGGGCGCGATAGAAACCACCGCGCTGATTGCGGTGAGTAATGTGGGCGGCGGGACTTTAACAGTGGATTCTGCAGCCGCAAATGTAAGCGGGTCGCCGGTGTGGTTGAGTGTCAGCGAAGAATCAGTCGACGCCACTTCAAAACTGGGGCTTTATCGCATTAATGTTGACAGAAGCGGTCTCGCCAATGGTTTTTATCAGGGTGAAGTTGTCTTTAGTTCTTCGATGAACGATGTAACAGTACCGGTATCAATGCAGGTAACGCCGCAGGCGCTCAATGCCAATGCCGGCTACCACTATGTGTTGCTGGTCGATGCGGCCGACTTTAGCCTGGTGGATCAGTGGCAGGGGGCGGCGCAGGGTGGACGTTATCAATACCAGTTTAACAGTGTCCCTTTCCCTGAGGGGCGTGAGTACTTTATTATCGCTGGTTCCGATCTTGATAACGATCTCTTTATCTGTGATGCGGGTGAGGCGTGTGGGGCCTATTTTTCATTGGGCCAGCCGCGGACGGTCACGGCTGGTGGTATTCATACCGGGCTTGATTTTATTACAGGCTTTAGTAGTAGTATTCAGGCAAATTCAATATTGAATAGTGTGCAGGAGGCCGCGGCACTGCAGCGTTCACTGCCAACAACAAAAATACCGCAAAAAAATAGATGAAAATTTTATCGACGCTATTACTGGTTGTGATTGGGGCAGGTTCAATAGGCTGTACCGCGGGTACCGCTCATGAGTCAGGCATGGATCATCGCTCGAATTTGATTGCAGTAGATGTGTTATTCACGAGTCAGCAATGTGGTCGTACTGAGACCGAAAGCACGGCTAATTGGATAACAGATACCGCTCAGCTGGCGCAGACTTATCAAGCTTTCAAACGCAGTGCCTTTGGTGGTGCGTCTACCATCCCGCCTGCGATTGACTTTAGTCGTGATGTGGTGGTGTTGGTGACGATGGGGCAGCGCCCTACGTTGGGCTACGGTTTGGTGTTGAGTGACGCTGTTGCTAAAATTGTCGAGGGACATGTTGAAGTGGTGCTTGAGTGGCGTGAACCGTCGAAGGGTATGATGGTCGGACAGATGTTGACGAGCCCTTGCGTACTGATAAAGCTGGAACGTGGTGATTATCGTGAGGTGTGGATCAAGGATACGCAGGGGCAGCGCAGGATCGTCGCAACGAAGCCCTGATTCATCTCGTTATACTATCTGTCATCAAAGCGAATACCCGATCGATTGTTGAGTGGAGACAATGGGGATGAATGAACGTGTAGGCTATATCGGCCTGGGGTTGATGGGACGGCCGATCGCACTGAATCTGTTGCGGGCCGGTTATTCAGTCGCGGTTTACGCGCGGCGTGAGTCGGCCACCGCGCTATTAATCGAGGCGGGTGCCAGTCGCTACCCATCACCACAGGCGCTGGCGACACAGTGTGATGTGATTATCACCAATGTTTCGGATAGCGACGATGTCGAAGCAGTCGTGCTGGGTGAGCACGGTCTGATTCACGGTGCGCGCGCGGGCAGCGTGGTGGTGGATATGAGTACCATTTCGCCGAGTGTGACACGCACCATTGCACTACAGCTTGCAGAGAAGGGTATCGAGATGCTCGATGCGCCGGTGTCGGGCGGTACGGTCGGGGCTGAGGCCGCCACGTTATCGATCATGGTCGGTGGCAAGGCCGATGTGTTTGAACGCCTCCGGCCGCTGTTTGAGGTGGTCGGTCAAAACATTACCCACGTCGGGGCGAGCGGCGCGGGGCAGGTGGCCAAGGCGTGCAATCAACTCATTGTGGCGCAGATGATGGCAGCGATTGGCGAGGCGTTTGTGTTGGCCGAAGCGTCGGGTGTTGACCCGCACAAAGTGCGCGAGGCGTTGATGGGTGGCTTTGCCAGTAGTCGTATTCTTGAGGTGCATGGGCAGCGCATGCTCGATCATGATTTTACGCCCGGCTTCAAGGCGCAGCTGCATCAAAAGGACTTGCGTATCGTACGCGAGGCTGCCGCAGAACTTGGCGTGGCAGTGCCCGGGGCCGAGCTTGTTAGCGGCTACCTTGATGCGTTGATCGCCAGTGGACAGGGTGAACTTGATTCGGCAGCGCTGGTGACGATGCTGCAACAGCACAACACTAAATGTTAGACAAGACTCGGTGACCCGGTTTCCGCTACAATAACGCCCATGTCAGGAAATACATTTGGAAAACTCTTTACGGTCACCTCTTTTGGTGAGAGTCATGGCCCCGCCATTGGTTGCATTGTTGACGGCTGTCCGCCGGGGCTTGAACTAGACGTTGCAGATTTGCAGGGTGATCTCGATCGGCGCAAGCCGGGTACTTCGCGCCACACCACGCAACGGCGCGAGACCGACGAGGTCAAGATTCTCTCCGGTACCTTCGAAGGCAAGACCACCGGTACGCCGATTGGATTGATGATCGAAAACATCGATCAGCGTTCGAAAGATTACTCCGAGATTATGAACAGCTTCCGCCCCGGCCACGCTGACTACACCTACCAGCAGAAATATGGCGTGCGCGATTATCGCGGCGGCGGCCGTTCGTCGGCGCGTGAGACGGCGATGCGCGTCGCGGCGGGTGCGATTGCGAAGAAATATCTGCACGTGCGGTATGGCATTACCATTCGTGGCTACATGGCGCAACTCGGGCCGATCCAGATTGATTCGATTGGGACTGAAGCATTTGACTGGGATGAAGTTGGTAATAATCCTTTCTTCTGCCCGGATGCATCGAAGGTGGCGGAACTTGAAAAGTATATGGATGCGCTGCGTAAAGAGGGTAACTCAATCGGCGCGCGTATCAATGTGGTGGCCGAAGGGGTACCGCCGGGGTGGGGCGAGCCGATTTTTGATCGCCTTGATGCCGACATTGCCCATGCGTTGATGAGCATCAATGCAGTCAAAGGAGTTGAGATTGGCGCGGGTTTCGACTGCGTTGAGCAGAAGGGGACGGTGCATCGCGATGAGATCACCCCTGAAGGTTTTCTGAGTAACAATGCGGGCGGGGTGCTGGGCGGTATCTCCAGCGGCCAGCATATCCGCGCGAGCATCGCGCTGAAGGCGACCTCGAGTCTGCGTCTGCCGGGCAAGAGTGTCGATATCAACGGTGAGCCGATGGAGGTGATCACCAAGGGGCGGCATGATCCCTGTGTCGGTATTCGTGCAACACCGATCGCTGAAGCAATGCTGGCGATAGTGCTGATGGATCATATGTTGCGTCATCGCGCGCAAAATGCAGACGTGCAGTCGGCGACTCCCGTGATCCCCGCACAGCCTTAATGCCCACTTAAACTTAATGTCGGCACACGACAACGCCGCGCCGTACTGGCGTCTATCGGGCTTCTATTTCTTCTATTTTGCCGCCCTTGGCGCACTGCTCCCTTACTGGGGGCTTTACCTGCAATCACTCGGTTTTGGCGCACGTGAAATCGGTGAACTGATAGCGATTTTGATGGCGACCAAGATCGTCGCACCCAATATCTGGGGCTGGATTGCCGATCGCACCGGCCGACGCATGATGATTGTGCGGCTCGGCTCGTTGCTAGCGGTGATCACCTTTGCGGGGGTTCTGCTGGGGTCCACTTACTGGTGGCTCGCGTTTGTGATCTGTCTCTTTAGCTTCTTCTGGAATGCGACGTTGCCGCAGTTTGAGGCGACCACGATGACGCATCTCGGTGAAAGTACCCATCGCTATAGCATTATCAGGCTGTGGGGGTCAGTGGGCTTTATCATTACGGTGGTGCTGGTGGGGCCGCTGCTAGAGGCGCAGGGGATTGATCTGTTGCCACTTGTACTGATCGTGCTGTTTGCTGCGATCTGGTGTAGTAGCCTCATTGTGCCGGAGCGTGCCGCCGGTCACCTGCCGTTGGATCATGAGCCGTTGCGCAATGTGTTACGTCAACCGACGGTGGTGGCGCTATTACTGATCTGTTTTCTGGTGCAGATGAGCCACGGCCCCTATTACACATTTTATACGATCTACTTAGATGACTACGGCTACTCACGCAGCATGATTGGACAGCTGTGGGCGCTGGGAGTAGTGGCAGAGATTGGAGCCTTTCTGGTGATGCACCGTTTGATCCCGCGCTTTGGTGTACGTGGGTTGCTGCTAGTGGCACTCGCATTAACGACGTTGCGTTGGTTGTTAGTGGCATGGTGGGTGGAGTCGCTCGCCGTGATACTCTTTGCACAGTTACTGCATGCCTTTAGTTTTGGTGTTTTTCATGCGGTGGCGATCTCACTGATCCATCAATATTTTGTGGGGCGACACCAGGGCAGAGGGCAGGCGCTTTATAGCAGCTTGAGCTTTGGTGCAGGGGGTGCGATAGGGAGTTTATACAGCGGTTATACATGGGAATGGTTAGGGCCGACGGCGACATATTGCTTGGCCGCGATGGCTAGCTTTCTCGCATTTTGTATTGCATGGCAAAAAATTTGTCCAAAACGTGAAGAAAAGTGAGTCATTGAATTGACGATCACACTGTCGCCGCGTATTATCCCCTGCCTTGTGGCGAGTGGTGATCGTGTTGTCTTTCCGGTGCCGCATTAAACAGATGTAACATTCGGGGTATAGCGCAGCCTGGTAGCGCGCCTGCTTTGGGAGCAGGATGTCGGGAGTTCGAATCTCTCTACCCCGACCATTTTTAGAAAAGTCTGTCTCAGGATTGTGATGACATCCTGTAGACGGTTGTCCTGGCAGTTTTAGCGCCTGTAGCTCATTCGGATAGAGCATCGGCCTTCTAAGCCGAGGGTAGCAGGTTCGAATCCTGCCAGGCGCGCCATATTATTTTAAGTATGGTAGGTTGTGTAAAAAGTTTTATGGTGAGCGTAGCTCAGTTGGTAGAGCCCCGGATTGTGATTCCGGTGGTCGTGGGTTCGAGCCCCATCGTTCACCCCATTTCAGGGCCGTTAGCTCAGTTGGTAGAGCAGC
>CALZIG010000036.1 GCA_945787585.1 uncultured Gammaproteobacteria bacterium
TAATCCTTAAATTTGTTACGCAATCACCGAATATCATATGCGCATATCACCGCTCTTTTGCCATCGCGCGACAAACATCGAGAATGATTTAAACACTTCGCCTCTTGTGAGAAAATAGCACTCATTACTCCACGCTATCACAATGATGACTGGAACAATCTTCTTTCACACAACATTATTAGGCTCCCCAATGAAATATCCCAATACTGAAGACGCTGTCATACTTCAAGAGATGCGGCAAGCCGGAATGGATTTAGCAGTGCCACATAACATCGATTTCTTTATCAATTTTGGCAAAAAGAAAAATGCAGAAAACATGCTAAGTGAAGTTAATGAAAATGATAGCAAGATGACTCTAGCGCTATCCGAAAACGAGATTCACGATGGCTGGATACTTTGCTGTACGATTCGGATGGTACCGTCACATGATGATATCGTTGAGACTGAAAGGGCGCTTGATAAAATCGCAGCTAAACATCAAGGCGAAAGCGACGGCTGGGGTGTGCTACAGCCTGAGGCTTAATCGCCAACTAAAAATTTATCTAACCTTTATTTTTCTTCGCTAGCGGCGACCACGTACTATTTCACTAATTTTAACAATGCTTCACGCTGGCGCATGACCGATACTCTCCCCTCCTCGATGGCCACTGCGGCCTGGTCATACTCCATCAACCCCAGACTTGACAGCTGGGGCGTTAATAATATTTGCGGAGGATTTTCGGCCAGACGACTGCGTGTTATCTGATCCTGCACAATATTCATCGAACTGGCGATGACATCAAAGATACCGGGCACACGCCCCTCACCAAATAGCTGAGACAATAGCATCTCTTTTGGTGTCTGTAGGGAGTTTTTCAACTGCTCAGTCACTCGCTGCCAGAAATCACTCTCCTCGATTGAAGACTCATCGGGCTTTTCATCTTCGCTCTCTGCAACCTCGTGCTGACGTTGTCGTGCATGCCGCCCAACAAGATCGCTATTGAGATCAACTGCGATCACCTGCTCTGCACCCAACGCGTGACATAACGAAACTGGCACTGGGTTGATTAACCCCCCATCCACCAACCAGCGGCCTTCATGCTCAAAGGGTGCCATCAATCCCGGCAAACTGATTGAAGCTCGAACGGCTTCCATCAGCGATCCGCTTTGAAACCAGACTTCGCGACCACTATCCAGTTCTGTCGCAACAGCACCATATTTTATTGGCAACGTTTCGATCGCAGTATCCAGTGCATGGGCACGGATAAACTTGAATAGTTTTTCCCCCTGAATAAGGCCGCCACCCCTCAGCGATGGATCGAGATAGTTGAGTATTTCACGCCAGGTAAGACGCAGCACGCCATCCGTTAACGAGGTGAGTCGATCACAGGCATACGCCGCGCCAACCAATGCACCGATAGAACTACCCGCGATGACACCGGGACGAATCCCCATCTCGGCTAGCGCCTGCAAGACACCAATATGCGCCCAGCCTCGCGCCGAACCGCTGCCGAGTGCGAGCCCGATACGTGGATTAGGCGGGATGACTACTGGTTCATTCATAGATCGCTAACATTATCGATTAAAGCGACAGAGATTCAAATTATTCAGCTTGTGCCACCTTCACATCCATCGCACAACGAAAGCCGAGGTCTTCATGTTGTGATTCTGGTTTGAGGTTATAACGATACGCGCCGCGCTGAAATAACTTTAAGGCATAGTGCCCCTCGCCACCCCATGCGGCACCTTTCACAACCTTATAATGTTCACCAAAATCCTTGCTGGTGTAATCTGAGCCTGGATAGGGTTGGTACCAGTCGGCGGTCCATTCTGAAACATTACCACTCATATCTAATACCCCAAACGGCGAAACATCCCCCTGATATGAACCTACTGGCGCAACACCATCATCCCATAGCTCTTCGCCTGTATTGCTCTGCCCGTATGCCCATTGGTTGCCCCAGGCGAATTCAAACCCATCTTTACCGCGGATTGATTTTTCCCACTCGGCCTCTGTTGGCAATCGTTTGCCACGCCATTCGCAATAGGCCTTCGCATCATACCAATTAACATAGACTACTGGCAGCCAATCCATATAAGCGAGGCGTTTATCGATCACATCCAGCAGTGCGGGCTTGGTCATTTCTCGCGTATCAATATCAAGTCGAAAGACCTTTACTGCAAGACTTCGTAATTTTTCAACAGGGACTGCTGCGAGCTTATCGCGGCGTAAACTCAATATATAGCCATTCGTGACCCAGTATTGAAGTGGCTTATATTCTCCCTGCCCCACAAATTCGCGAAATTGACCATTGGTCACTTCATGTTCATCGATATAAAAATCGTTCAGAAACAGTGCGTGCTCTGGGTGCTCATCAAGGTACCACGGCTTGGCATTGCCAAATTCACCCGCGCTATTTTTATCTTCGACCTTATTACTCCCCCTGATAAATTCACCGGCTGGAATCAACCGCATGTCCTGATCAATGCTGGTAGCCTGGGCCTTGCTCATCGCCCCATTATCAGCCTCGTTTTCGGCTAGTACAGCATTACAAAATCCAAGACTTACGCCCATCAGCAAAATTAACCCGTGCTGCTTCATACCTCATCTCCTACATCTTTGGCGCAACGAAAGCCAAAACTTTTGTTACGTGTTGTGCGTAAAAAAAATGAACGGTTAAATGCCGGCGCGGAGGCACCACATTTATAAAAACTACAATTCCACCACGAACCACCTTTTAGCGTCTTGTAAGTTTCACCGTAATTTTCGGTAGGCTTTTTGTTGCCGGGATAAGCCTTGTACCACGATGATGTCCATTCCCAAACGTTACCCGACATATCATAGAGCCCATACGGGCTTTTGCCTTCTTCAAAGGCACCCACCGGAGTTGTGCTGCCGCCCTCTTTTAGCGTCTGCCAGCGCTGCGGCATATTGGCGCGCGTGATATTAAATTTGTTACCCCATGGATAGACTCTGGCATCATCCCCACGCGCACCCTTTTCCCACTCTTCACCCGTTGGCAGGCGCTTACCGGCCCAGGCACAATAGGCCTCGGCGTCATACCAGCTGACGAAAACGACGGGGTGATCGGCATAACCTTCGGGGAAGGTTCGGTTCTCAAAATAACGTGGTGACTTTCGACTGGTCGCATCGATAAACTGTTTGTACTGTAGATTGGTCACTTCATATCGGTCCATAAAATAGTCTTTCAACATTACTTTATATGCAGGCCCCTCGTCCGGTAAGCGCCCATCTGAACCCATCGTAAATTCTCCCGCGGAAATCAACACCATTTCATTCGGCGCATCACCGATACGCGTCCCTTCATACGTTATTGGTAAGTGCATGCCTGGGGCGAACTGCCCCGCTTTTGTCATCGTCCTGAGATCAACTTCAGAATGATCCTCATTGCCAACCTTCATCAACCCCTCTTCTGACCTGCTGGCGGCGTGGCAACTGACGCACCCTTCCAGTGTTGCGCGCTTTACCACGGGATGAATCATCTCTGTGTGACAACTTTGACACCCTTCGTTTTCAGAAGGAAAGGCACCACCCTGCGCATAAAAAGGTGACAGGAGTGAAATGGCCATTATCGCCACCCTCATTCCAGCCGTTGCTAACCCCCCGCTCATCTTCAATAACACACTAACCGTCCCCCGGGGTGGCATCACCACCTGTAATGTTTAAAGATTTAACGCCAGATATAGACCAAATAAAGCCCTCATATTCCGCAGTGGCTATAAACCACATAGATTATGTCAGAATAACCGAGCAATATAATCGATAATATCGATGCTAATTAAATCTGCTATTGAGGCATATTTCAAGCCATGGTTGTCACTCAATAACAGCCAACGTCACACCCGCTAAGCGTGCCGGGCTGCTAATCAATCTGTGAGTTCAGTCACATTTTCGGCTTTTTCAATCCAAGCCAGGCTAAACCTGGCCGGACAAACTTGACACTCGCAATCGACCCTGGCATAAAAGATCGCTGGTAATACTCACCATGTGTGAGACGATTGCTTCGTCCCCCACTTTTTGGGTTTCTGGTAATACGGAATTCACGTACCGGGGGGTTTGTTACAGGTTTTCAGAGGGGAAGATCTGTGACTGTTGTATCCATAAAATACCCTTTAATGAGGAGATAAAGTATGAAAGCACGTTGGTTAAGCGTTCCTGCCGCTGCTCTCTTAATGCTGGGCTCAAGTCAGGCTTTTGCTGACCTGGATCTTGCTAAAAAGAGTGGTTGTCTAGCATGTCACAGTGTTGAAAAGAAAGTTGTTGGCCCAGCATGGAAAGATGTTGCTGCCAAATATAAAGGCAACGGCGCTGCAAAAGCAGATCTAGTTGCTAAAGTTAAAAAAGGCGGTAAAGGTAACTGGACTGAGGTTACCGGTGGCGTTCCAATGCCTCCATACTCACCACGTGTAGCTGATGCTGACATCGATACACTGGTAGACTTCATTCTAGCTCTGTAATTTAGCCAAGTATTGAAGTAGGAAGGCCAGTCTTTATGACTGGCTTTTTTTCGCCTGTCATTTAACCTTCTAATTAAACGCCCCTCATCCTACCGTAAACACCCACTTACCAAGTTTTGGTGATAATAGAGATTCAGTCACAAAAACATCTACTCGTAGTAAGGTAATTCTGATGCCCCCAAAACAACTTTTTCCGGCCGTGATGGCTTTCTCCGGCAATGATCCGACCGGTGGTGCGGGGATTCAGGCCGATATCGAAGCCCTCGCCAGCATGGGGTGCCATGCAACCCCTGTGATCACATCACTCACCATCCAGGATACGCAGGATATTCAGGGCTACGTCCCGATCGACGCCAGCCTGCTAGTACAACAGGCGCGTGCGGTGCTTGAAGACATGCCGATTGCAGCCTTTAAAATTGGCATGCTCGGCAGCGTCGAAGTGATTGAGGCCGTACATAGCATCCTCGTGGACTACTCTAATATCCCAGTGGTGCTCGACCCCGTGCTGGTGGCAGGGGGTGGCAGCGAAATCGCCGATGAAGAGATGATCGATGCCATCGCCACACTACTACTCCCACAGACGACTATTCTCACACCGAATAGCATTGAAGCGCGCCTGCTCGCCCACGAAGCGGACTCATTAGAAGCGTGCGCTCAGGAATTACTCGAGATGGGCTGCGAATTTGTACTGGTGACCGGCACCCACGAAGCCACCACGGATGTCACCAATACCCTTTATGGCAATCGTCGCCAGCTGGAATCCTTCACCTGGGATCGACTGCCAGAGACCTATCACGGCTCCGGCTGCACCCTCGCATCAGCGATTGCAGGCCTGCTGGCACAGGGCATGGATCCACTCTCCGCCGTCCACGAAGCACAGGAATATACCTGGGAATCGCTCCGGGCCGGTTATCGCCTCGGCATGGGCCAGCACCTGCCGAATCGCCTTTTCTGGGCGCGCGACGAGACTGAAGAAGCCACCGACGATGAAGAAGATGAAAACGAAGAGGCATGATAGGCCCAGCCCGCACTATCATGGCCTCTATGCGATCACCCATGAGGCCGCGCAACTCAGTACAGAGGCGCTATGTACGCAGGTAACCGCCGCGATCTACGGCGGCGCCCGCATGATCCAGTATCGTCACAAGGGGCTTAACGCCACTCTGCGCGAACAACAAGCGCATGCCCTGCTGCGCTGCTGCCGCCGCCACCACGCCATCCCCCTGATTATCAATGATGATGTCGCGCTGGCCGCCGCCATCGGTGCCGACGGTGTCCATCTTGGGCGCGATGACATCGACCTGCCCACAGCACGTGCACAATTGGGGGAAGAGGCAATCATCGGCACCTCCTGTTACAATTCAATCGATTTAGCGATCACAGCACAGCAGCAAGGCGCGGACTATGTCGCCTTTGGGCGCTTTTTCGCATCGAGCACCAAACCGCAGGCGATCGCGGCAGAAACGTCGTTGTTGCATCAGGCGAAACAGCAACTGACGATACCCATCGTCGCCATTGGAGGCATCACCCCCGCTAATGGCAAAAACCTGATCGATGCGGGGGCAGACATGCTGGCCGCGATCAACGGCGTGTTCGCACAACCGGACATCCGCGCGGCGGCACAGCAATACGCACAACTTTTTAAACAGACCGGCGCCCAGACAGCGCAATATAAATATTGAAGGAAGTAGCAATGACACGATCTCACGATCTCTTTACTCAAGCCAAACAACATATCCCGGGCGGTGTTAACTCGCCAGTACGCGCCTTCAATGGCGTCGGCGGCGAACCGCTCTTTCTAAAACGTGGCGAAGGCCCTTATGTCTTTGACGAAGACGACAATAAATATATCGACTATGTCGCCTCGTGGGGGCCGATGATCCTCGGCCACGCCCATCCGGCCGTGACCAAAGCCGTCAAAGACGCCGTCGATAATAGCCTCGGTTTTGGTGCGCCCACGATCATCGAGACCCTCATGGCCGACAAGGTGTGCGAGCTGGTACCCTCGATTGAGATGGTACGCATGGTCAGCTCCGGCACTGAAGCGACCATGAGCGCGATCCGACTGGCGCGTGGCTTCACCGGGCGCGATAAAATCGTCAAGTTCGAAGGGTGCTACCACGGACACTCCGACTCCTTATTAGTGAAAGCCGGTTCCGGTGCGCTGACCCTCGGCATCCCCACCTCGCCGGGCGTGCCTGCATCACTGGCTGAACACACCATTACGCTTGATTTCAATAATATCGAGATGGTGCGTGAATCCTTTGCCCAGATCGGTGAACAGGTCGCCTGTATCATCGTAGAGCCGGTCGCCGGTAACATGAACTGCATCCCACCCGTGCCCGGTTTCCTCGAAGGGTTGCGTGAAGTGTGCGATGAATACGGCACGGTGCTGATCTTCGATGAGGTGATGACCGGCTTTCGCGTCGCCCTCGGCGGTGCGCAACAACACTACGGCGTGACCCCGGACATGACCACACTGGGTAAAGTGATTGGCGGCGGGCTCGCGGTCGGGGCCTTTGGCGGTAGACGTGACATCATGGAGCAGCTCGCGCCACTCGGTCCGGTCTATCAGGCCGGCACGCTATCCGGCAATCCTATTGCGATGGCGGCCGGTTTTGCCACCCTCACTGAAATTGAAAAGCCCGGTTTCTATGACGAACTGGCATCCAATACCCAGCATCTGGTCGAAGGCATGCTGACACGCGCTAAAGCCTTCGATATTCCAATGTGCGCCAACACCGTCGGCGGCATGTTTGGCTTCTTTTTTACCGAAGAAAAGCAGGTCACCAACTTCAAACAGGTCACTGAATGTAATATGGAGCGCTTCAAAAAGTTTTTCCATGCGATGCTGGAAGAGGGTGTCTACCTTGCCCCCTCGGCATTTGAAGCGGGCTTTGTTTCTGCGGCGCACGGCCATCGCGACATTAAGCGCACACTGGTGTCGGCTGAAAATGTATTATCGAAACTCTAGCCGCACATGCACGCCAGTCGAATTGACCCATGGGTATGCAACACTCAACGCTAGGATGTAATGATAGCGGGGATGGCATCAAGGTCAGTCGCATCTGCCTCGGTACCATGACCTGGGGGGAGCAAAACAGCGAGGCCGAGGCGCACGCGCAACTCGATGCGGCACTCGACTTCGGCGTCAATTTCATCGACACCGCCGAGATGTACCCGGTGCCGCCCATGGCCAGCACCTATGGTGAGACCGAACGTTGCATCGGCAGTTGGCTCAAAGTACGCAGCAATCGTGACAAAGTAGTACTTGCCACCAAAGTGATGAGTCGCTCCGACGACCTCAACTATGTACGCGATGGCGACATCCGGCTCGATCATAAAAACATCACGGCCGCCCTTGATGCCAGTTTGAAACGTCTGCAAACAGACTATGTTGACCTCTATCAACTCCACTGGCCAGATCGTAAAACCAACTATTTCGGCCAGCTCGGTTATCGCTATCCTGACAATGATGAAAGCGTTCCGATTGAAGAATCATTGCAGGTGCTCGCGAACCTCGTTAAGGCCGGTAAAATACGCCGCATCGGCATCTCAAATGAGACGCCGTGGGGGGCAATGCGCTTTATGCAACTCGCGCAAATTAAGGCGCTGCCGCGTGCGGTTTCGATTCAAAATCCATACAATTTATTAAACCGCACTTTTGAAGTCGGCCTTGCCGAAATTTCCCATCGTGAACAACTCGGACTGCTGGCCTATTCTCCACTCGCCTTCGGTACGCTCAGTGGTAAATACCTCAATGGCGCGCAACCTGCCGAGGGTCGTCTGACGCGTTTCACCCGATTTTCGCGTTACAGTAACGACAATGCACAACTTGCGATTAGTGAATATGTAGCATTGGCACGGCAACATGGACTCGATCCGGCGCAGATGGCGCTCGCCTATCTGCATTCACGACCATTTATTACCAGCACCATCATCGGTGCAACGACCATGGCACAACTCCAGAGCAATCTCGATAGCATCCACCTTGTCCTGAATGATGATGTCATTGCAGGGATCGAAGCGATTCACCAACGTTACCCTAATCCCTGCCCATAACTTTGCTGATATGCAGCCCCATTGCCCAGACTATGCCTGACTTAAATCCAAACTTAAATTCAGCTTTATATAAAGTATCTTTCAAACAGACGCAATTTTTTGCTGCCTGCATTGCGATGATTATGCTGATCACAGCAACGCCCGCTCACAGCGCCCGTATCGAAAACGTCACTGTGTATGCTGGCAAGCCACATGAAATCACTATCGACCTTAACACTGCCAGCCATCAACAGCTCAATGCCAAGCACGCAATACTCACACCGGGCGGGCCTTATTTAAAACAACGACTGCCACTACTTAATGAACAGGCCTTTGACATTGCAATCAATCGTAATCACGCCTTCATTGCGGTCGCAAGTGATGGCATCCTGATTGTCGATATCTCGGAAGGCACACCCCCCACCGTTGTTGCACGCCTTAAATTACCGCATGCTGCCACACAATTACATACGATAAATAACCGTCTTTACGTGACCGGTAACCAGCAACTTTCAATCATTGATATTGGCCTGCCAGCCGCGCCAAAGATCATCGGGAAATATAAAACCACCGACCCTATCGTCACCCTTGATGCGTTAGCCAACGGTTTCACTGCACTATTACTGGCAAACAATACAGTATTGGCACTCGATATAGCGAACGCCGCAAAACCGCGACAACTATCGATCACCAAACTCGACGGGGCAAGCCATGCACTCAGTGTAAGTGAATCTCGTATCTACCTGGCAATGGGCGATGCTGGCGTCACTGTACTCAACAGCAGCGACCCCACTGCCATCACTACCCTCTATCAATACCTCACCAGTGGTGCGGCCGTCGACCTTAAACAGCAAGACGGCATTCTATATGTCGCCACCACCTCGGCTGGCGTGACCCTGTTTGATATCGCGACCGCCGACCGCTTTGTGTGGCTCGGCAGTCATCAAAAAGTAGGCAACGCCACCCAGATTGATGTCGCCGGTGAACAGGTGATGGTACTCAATGATGATCACCAGCTTGCGCTGCTTGATGCTGGTATGCCCAACATGCCATCGATCATCGCGACCTATAGTGAGCCGCAACAGACACAACGCCAGCTGATCGCCTTTGCCCAACACGGCAAGCGCCTGTTTGCGATCTCGCGACATCAACTACTTGAATACGACTTCGCCACGCCACCACCACAAGTGAGTAATGAAGGGCTCGACTTTGGTCAGGGGGTCAACTTCGGTGGACAGCGCCGTGGCTTTATCCGCGATAACATTCTCTATGTTGCCGACTGGTTCTCTGGCATTCATCTTTATGACATCACAGAACCACACAGACCAGTGCTGCTATCGAGCCTTAAAACAAAGGGGTCACCCAAAGGGATCGTGCTACGCGATGATTATGCCTACGTTGCGGATGATGACCACGGCCTGTTGATTGTCGATATCAGTGATGCCAATCAACCGAAAGCGATATCCACACTGCAAACACCAGGGCTTGCCTACATCCCTCAACTACAGGGGGATCTACTCTACCTCGCCAGTCATCGCGGGGGATTTCAGATCATCAATATCAGTGACGCCACCAAACCCAAGTTACTTAGCAGTGTCAATACTGCGGGCAAAGCGTGGGGCATTCAGGTTCGAGACACACTCACTTTTATTGCCGATGATGAAGCAGGGTTGCTGATCTTTGATACCAGTAATCCAGCATCACCTAAACAGATCGGGCAGTTCACGCCCGGCGGTGCAGCCGAAGATGTGCTGATCGATGGCAAGTATGCCTTCGTTAGCTTTTTCGATAATGGCGTCTATATTGTCGACATTAGTGACCCTGCCAACCCTACCGCTATCAGCCACGTGACAACACCGGGGAATGCCCGCGGCATTGAACGAAAAGGAAACCATCTCTACATCGCCGACTGGCTTGCCGGTATGCAGGTGATCGATATTAGTGAACCGATGCAGCCACGCATTGTCGGTAGTTTTGATACCGAAGGGGCTGCCTGGGGATTACGACTGAATGATGATCACGCTTATATTTTTGACTGGTGGGGTGGGCTTACTGTGCTTGATATCCAGCAGCCTGAACGCCCATCACTGCTCAGCCGATATCTTGGTAATGACCGAATCCAGCAGATAACGACACACGATAACTTTCTCTTTGCGGCAAGCGGTACCGATGGTCTTCAGATTTTTGATATCAACAATTCACTCAACCCAACCTGGTTCACCGGTGTCGCGCTTGAAAGCGCAGCGCAAAGCGTCGTCATGAATGATAAATACGTCTATGTGGCGCAGGATAATCAATATATCTCTATCATTGATATATCGAATCCATTCCAGGCGATGTTAGTCAAACAGATCAAGCTAGATCATAACGCTGATATTATTCGTACTGCTGGTAATCAACTTTATGTCGCTGAGCAAGGCCGCGCCGTCACAGTGGTCGACATTGCAAAACCTGAGGCCCCGCTCATCCGCACCACTTACCATGTGGCGCTGATTGATCTCTGGAATGATGGGCACACCCTATATTTAACCACTGAATCACAACGACTCGAAATTATCGACAGTCGCGATCCTGCCCAGCTAAAGCGATTGCATTCATTTCAACTTGCGGCGAACGCACAGTTACTGCGAGGCGATAAAGAGCGGCTTTACCTCTATCTACCAGACGATGCGATTTTAATGATCGACATTCGTGACCCATCAAATCCACACGTTGCCGGACGAATACCCGTCACCATGCAACTCAATGACTTTCAAATTAAAGACTCAACCCTCTATGCAGCAATGGACGGGCGCTATCTGTTTCAGTATGACATCACTCAACCACAGCAATGGCGATTGTTGAGTCGTTATCATACCAATGGCTATATTGATCGTTTTGATCTGCGCAACAACACCCTTTATTTTTCGGGTAGTCACAACATCGTTGCATTGCAACCACTACCCGCGCTTAATATTGCCATTGATCCTGCTACACAAAGGCTCACAACAACGCTGCCTAAAACAATGCCGTTAGGCGGCTATCATCTAATCGTTACCGATGGCGCTAACAAGACAACAACATTATTCAATGCCATCAACCTTGAGATGAAACCGTTTGGAAAACCTAACCTTTCATTACCGCTGCTAAAAAAATGATCAATCTACCATTTCGTAGATTAAATTTACATCGCTAAACCAGGTATAAACGGAGCAATAATGGATGCAAAAAAAGGCGTGACTACAAAGATTCTTATCTGGATGTGTGCCGGGTTAATCCTCGGCAGCATGATTAATGCTTTTGCCAGTGATGTTGTATTTATTCAGGATTACTTCGTGAATGGATTGTTTCATGTGCTGGGTACTCTGTTTATTAATCTGTTGAAGATGCTGGTGGTACCACTGGTCACCTTTTCACTCATCTGCGGTGTTTGCGGACTGGGCGATATCAATAAGCTAGGCCGCGTTGGCCTTAAGGCCTTTTTACTTTTTCTATTGACCACTGCACTCGCTATTACACTGGCCATTGCTGTCGCCTCTCTCGTTGGCCCCGGTCAGGGATTTGAATTAAGCAGTGTCGCCACCAGTAACTTTACCGCGCCTGTTGCGCCGCCTATCACGCAGGTAATTATCGACCTTGTGCCAAGTAATCCAATTGCCGCCTACGCCAATGGCAACATGTTACAGATCATCTTCTTTACTATCCTGTTTGCTGTTTGCATTTTAATGATAGGCGAAAAGGGACGTCCCATTGCCGAAGCCGCTGAACGTCTTAATGACGTGATGATGCAAGTGGTCACTGTAGTGATGCATATCGCACCGTATGGCGTGTTTGCATTGATGGCCAAGACATTTTCATTGCAGGGACTCGGGCTGATTCTACCGATGATCAGTTACTTTGCTGTTGTCGCCGTCGTATTGTTACTTCATGCAGGCGGTACGTTGATGCTACTTTTTAAACTCTTTTCAAAACTTAGTCCGTGGGTATTCTTGCGCAAGATGCGCACCGTACAGATCTTCGCCTTCAGTACTTCAAGCTCTAACGCCACTATTCCAGTCACACTGCGTACCGTTGAAAAAAGACTTGGTGTAGATAACGCTACGGCTTCGTTCGTCGTGCCCTTTGGCGCAACGATCAACATGGATGGCACTGCCATCATGCAAGGTGTCGCTACAGTATTCATCGCCAATGTTTATGGTATAGACCTTGGGCTCATCGGCTATTTGACGGTCATCGGCATGGCTGTTCTCGCTTCGATTGGAACCGCCGGTGTACCAGGTGTTGGTTTAATCATGCTGGCCATGGTTTTGAATCAGGTTGGGCTTCCAGTAGAGGGCATCGCGTTAATCATGGGTGTTGATCGGCTACTCGACATGATGCGAACCGCTGTTAATGTCACGGGCGATGCGGCAATCACTACGATTGTCGCCAAATCCGAAAATAGTATCTCGATCGAGACCTTTAATGATCCTGATGCGGGTCATGTCGACGAGGTCCATCTGCCACATCAACATAAAAATGACTCCGCCTCTTGAGGTTTTCTTGGTGAGCCACTATTTACTATGGCTAACTTATACTAGTTAACCACAACGTTCACACCTCTGAGCACTACAAGGTTATGTAACAAAGTCACATATTTGTTTTCATAGTTAACGTATGTTGTGCTCATGTTAATCACGTCGCTATCTGTATTTCAGATAAGTTAGGAGGTGTATTATGAAAACAAAAGTCTGTGAATGTTGTGGTTATGTTGGTAAGCCTATCCCGGATGAATACAGTAGCTTTACTGTCGATGCGATGCTCTGGCTCGCCTGGGGCGCTATTGCGATTATCACCGGAATCTTTCCGCTAATTCTTGTTGCACCTCTCTTTTCGCTGATCCATATCGCGAAGTTCCGTACGATGAAATGCCCAAAATGTGAAAATCTGGAAATGGTCAGTCTACACAGCCACACCGGCGAAGAGATCATGAAGGATCATCATTCCGGCACACCACATCACTGGTCAGACAATAACCCTGTCCCTCATTGACTATCATCGATAAGGCACCCCCTATCTTCCTGATTGCAATACGTACTTTACGAGAATACGACGTTTTATTTGAAAAAATAGTTTGATCATCTTTAGCTACTTTCACCACACTACATCCAGTCAATAAACAAAAAAATCAAAGGGTTACCTTAGCTTTACCCTATCTCGCGCTATTCACAAACATCATCCTAATTAATAATTGGGATTTCCCCGCTAACGCCGCTAAATAGATAAGACATTTCACTTATTAATGCGCTTCTTAACGACGCTTAACACAACCGATATACATAAATGGCCGCAACGACATCTACAGAGCTATCCGCTAAAAATCATGAGCATAAGCGATCTTACTCACGCTATTCAATTGATCTTAAAGGAAAATGTTGTACACAAGATAAACAGTGTGCAACTGTTGAGATTAAAGATTTTTGCCTCGGGGGCATGTTTCTTACGTACACACCTGAGCAGGAGGAGGTAAGCGATAGAACTCACCTGGCTCCAAATGTGGGTGATATCGTTGAGATATTCTTCAATCTGCCTGATGAAAACCCTCAGGGCATCCATTTCCATGCATGTGTTGTCCGCTCTGATCGTAAAAGCCTTGGCGTCTCTTTTAAAGAAGCTGAATCAGCCAATTTACAACGCGTACTCCAATATGCAAAAAAACAGCAGTCTAATGATTCTCTTACTAATGCGATACCCGTCACAAATAAAAAGATTCCAGGAGCGGCATCACTCCTTAATGCTATTCGCAGTTATACGCTCATACACCTAAATCTGCTCATCGACATATACCTGAAAAAACAATCCCATATCTTGCTTGAAATGGCGGACAAATCACGTGACCTCAGTGAACAAAGTAGCTATTTCGAAACATTAAGCTTATTCGAAAACAGTTCCCATATCTTTAAAAAAACATTTGAAGATGAAATGAAGAATATTTTAAAGAGCAAACCATCTCATCTTAATAGCGAATTGAATCTAGATGAAAACGAACTAAAACATAGCGATTTTTCGCTGTTAGAAGACGATGCCATTGATGACTGGATTGCCCGTTCTGACATTACAAGTAAATGTGAATCATTTCACCTTGATGCGCTTTCTGGAATTGAGCAGCGTTTGTCGCTGTTATATAACTTTAAAATAGGAAAACAAAATAATCCTGTCGGACCTGAAGCCTTTTCACACAGTTTTCAAACCGGCATGAAAAGCATCCTGATCAGCAGAAGTTCATATCAGGTCTGTTGTAAAATTTTTAGAGATGTACTTAAAGAACAACTCGGTGAATTATATGAGAAGGTAAACACGTTACTTATCAACAATAACATTTTGCCTGAGCTCCAATACCAAATTAAGAAATCAAAAGGTGAAGCAAAATCAAAAACAGCTTCGTCAGCCATTGAGAAAGAAAACTTAGATACCAGTGCCGGTAATCAGTCATCAAAACAAAATGTCGATACACAAAAACTATATCATCTCATTTCTAATCTACACACTATCAAAAATGAACATCTTCAAAATGAATCAAATGATGCCAATTTTAACGAACAACTACATTTACCTAAATTCAATACGGAAGAAATTGTCGGCCTATTATCAGAGTTAACCATCGAAAATTTTTCTCCTAAAAACAGACAAAATCATGACTTAAATTCGATGCGCTCTGCATCACTGGAATTACTACAACAACTACAACAATCTCCAGAAGGACAGCGAATTGGCCCTCGTGAAACTGGCATCATGGAAATTACAGGGTCTTTATATGAATCGCTTTTCACTGATAAAATTATTACCAATGGCGTAAAAGAGTGGTTAGGTGAAGTCGAAATGCCTTTACTAAAAGAAGCCATTAAAGATGAGTCTGTGCTCGCTGATCAATCTCATATTGCTCGGCGCTTTATCAATCAGCTTTCGCAGTTGGAACTTTACAATGATGACAATCGCGATGTTATCAGCAATTCTGTTAAAACAACGATTGAAGGCTTATTGCGGCAGGTTTCAGAACAACCCGGCATGGATGAAAAGCTTATTACATCCGTACTCAAAAAAGTAGATGCCCTGGTCAGTACACAAGACAAGGCCTATTCCGAAAATCTACGCGACGTCATTGATCAATGTGAGCTGCAACGTGAAATTCCAAACCTAATCTCAAATATTCCGTTACCAAAAACCCATTCAATAAGCGCCGAAGAATTCCGTGAATGGCGTAAGCGTGTACGTCGCTTAAAGGTTGGTGACTGGATACTTTTCAACACAGACTCTAAAGCGTCTAGTCGTTTAAAGATCGCATGGATCACAGAAAATTATGATCAGTATGTTTTCGTAAACCTTTTAGGCTTGATGGAAGGTGCGCTCAATATTGATGACCTGGCACTCCAGCTAGAAACCGGCACTTCGATTGTATTAGATAATATTGATGAGCCTGCAGTTGATAGAGCGCAGTACAGCATGATGCAAAAATTACACAATCAGCTACTGCATGAATCTACCCATGATTCTACAACTGGACTGCTCAATCGAAAAGAGTTCGAAAGCCAGCTTCATGAACAGCTCAACAGTCATTCAGGTAACCATCTGCTCTGCTTCATTGATCTGGATTATTTCGATGTTATCAATACTACCTTTGGTCATGAAGTGGGCGATCAGGTGTTAACTGATGTCGCAAATCTATTATCAGATACACTTAATCAACGTGGTGATATTGCCCGCGTTGGCGGCGACCAGTTTGCAGTCCTGCTTCTTGACTGTAATCTCGAAGATGCCAAACAAGTTACTGAAGATCAACGTAAAGCATTATCACAATACCGTCTTGAACATGATGACATTAAAAGTAGCATTACCTTTTCCAGCGGTATTCTTTCCATTGATCTTGATAACCAGAATATTTCGCGAATTCTACGTACCGCTGAAGCGGCCTGTAAACTCGCAAAGGGTAAAGGCATTAATCAAGAGCATATTATCGCAATCGATGACAGTACACTACATGAAGATCAAAAACTGCTTGTTTGGGCATCTAAAATAGACGACAGTCTCACTAACGATACATTGCAACTTCGTTACCAACCTATCGTGCCTATTGGCGAAGATGGACTGACGCCCCACGCAGAAATTTTGCTCGGCGTGACAGACGAACTAGGCAATATCATTTCACCTGAAAATTTCATACTTGCAGCTGAGCGTTATCGCCGTATGCCAGAGATTGATCGCTGGATTGTCAAAAAGGTTTTCATGCTATTAAAGGATAATCCGTCACTATTAGAGCTAACTGGCGGAGTCGCTATCAACCTGTCTGGACTATCCATTAATGATGATAGCTTTATTCCTTTTATCCTGGAGCAGATAGAAAATTCTGGTATTCCGACACACTATCTCTGCTTTGAAGTCACTGAAACGGCGGGGGTTACTAACTTATCCAACGCCTCTCAGTTCATCAACGAGATCAAACAGACAGGCTGCTCATTCTCACTCGATGATTTTGGCACAGGCATGTCCTCTTATTCATATCTCAAAAACCTTCCCGTCGATTACATCAAAATCGATGGCTCATTCGTCCGTGATATCGAAAGTAATGACAGTGATCGTGCCGTAGTTAAATCAATAACAGAAATTGGCCACTTTATGGGGAAAAAAATAATCGCTGAATGTGTCGAAAAAGAAAGCACCATTGATCTATTACGCGAAATTGGTGTGGACTATGCTCAGGGCTGGGCTATCTGTAAACCAAAACTCTTCGGTAAATAAAAAACGCGGATTCAACTTGCTAGTGCAACAGGTGGGTTGATTCCAAAAAATACCTGATTTGGGGTTTTAAATCCAAGCAATTTTCTGGGTCGGTTATTGAGTTTGTTCATGACATGTTTAA
>CALZIG010000037.1 GCA_945787585.1 uncultured Gammaproteobacteria bacterium
CCAACACGGGTGACCTTTGAGTAATCTTGCTGTGCTCGCGCTGTCTCCACATAGTGATGCAGAACACGCCATAAACGTGTGTCATGTTCACCCATCAACTCGCCCACTTTATTCACAGGCATCTCCTTGCAATAAGACAGGATCAAGGCTTCAAAAAGCAACGTGAAGCCACTGCCAGGCCGAGCCCAAGGAACTTCTATCTGCTTAACTCCACAGCTAGCAGAACAATTCACGCGCGGCACTCTGGCATGAAGGTGGGCCTCATGCTGGAAGAAGTTCATATGCCTCCAGGTATCCGACTTTGTGTCGTAGGCCTTGGCTAGTTTTCCGCAGCAGGGGCAAGCAAAGGTGCTCCCTCTTTCGAAATCAATGTAAATATCTAGCCGCTTGTTCTCCAGAGAAAAGTCTAAATTTGAGACATACCACGGTGATTGAATGCCTAATGCTGCAGCGAATAGTTCTGTTTCTGGCATACTTTGTCTCTTAACAATTATGGTGGATCGACCGTGATCTATTTTACGCTATTACCCATGTAGAACAGCGAGGAGCCTAGAAAGCTTCAATTTTTTCACGCGCCCAATCCGTTTTTTTTAGAAACTTCACACTAGAATCAATGCTCGGGTTGGTCTTAAAACAATTAATATTTAAATAGGCAAAGAGAATCTCAAAACCATAATGATCTACTATTTCAACCAATAATTTTTTCAACCCAACACCGTGCAACGGGTTGTTCTTGTAATTGATCTCATTGTTCATGCTAATGTCCGCTCCAGGGACCTAAGTAAATATCGACATTATACCTGTTATGGCACCACACATTGCTTTTACTAGCGTCTATTGATGCTTTGGTAGAGGTGCGTTTATAACTGCTTAAATTAGAAAATCGTTATCTCATGTGAGATGCCTAACGTTTAGCATGAACTCAGGCTGTTGTTATACATTGGGATTATTCAAATTCGTAAAGTATTCCTTTAACGTGTGTTTGCCATATTCAGGGGCTAACATATTCATTGACATGACTGTCATGGAAAAGGGGGCTGAGCCGAATGGCACTTACTTAAGATAAAACGACGGCAAATTTGACGTCATTCCTGCGAAGGCAGGAATCCAGAAAACTACCAGTGTACTGGATTCCGGTTCTACGCTCGCTCCGTCCGGAATGGCAGTAACGTGATTTTCCGTTAAGTAAGCGCCATTCGTGCCTGATAATCATAAGCCAGTTCCCGGCCCCAGACAAAGGGGCCTAAACTGTAAGTTCCACACAGAAGGAACAGGCTCATGAAACTATACTGCGGCATTGATTTGCACTCAAATAATCATTACGTGTCTATCATTGATGAGAGTGATAAACGGATAAAAGAGAAGCGATTAAGCAATGACTTATCAAAGACGCTTTCATATCTTGAACCCTATCAGGGTGACTTGCATGGCATTGCTATCGAGTCCACTTTTAATTGGTACTGGCTAGTCGATGGACTGATGGAGGCTGGATATCCTGTTTCACTTGTGAATACCTCGGCGGTTAAACAGTATGAAGGGCTGAAACACACCGATGACCAATATGATGCCTTTTGGCTAGCACATCTCATGCGATTGGGGATTTTACCAACCGGATATATTTATCCTAAGGACAAACGTAATCTTCGTGACCTATTACGAAAGCGTATGCAACTTGTTCAATTCCGTACCTCTAACGTCATCAGTGCACAAGCGCAGTTCTGGCGCAGCACGGGGCGACGTCTAAGGAGTCAGGATATAAAGAAAACGCCTAGTGATTTGCTATGTGATATTGAGGATTCGAATTTGTGTCTTGCTATTCAAAGCAACCTAAATATCATTCGCATCCTAAATTCTCAAATAGAGTGTGTAGAAAGAACGGTGCTGCCCCAGTGCCAGCAGTTACCCGAATACAAACAGCTTAAGACAGTGTTTGGTATTGGTGACATTCTATCTCAAACCATCACGCTGGAAACAGGTGACATTCGACGTTTTCCCAGTGTCGGCAATTTTGCATCGTACTGCCGCTGCGTTGACAGCAAGAAGACTAGCAACGGCAAGAACAAAGGTGTCGGCAATAAAAAGAACGGAAACAAATACCTTGCCTGGGCCTTCATGGAGGCGGCGCACTATGCTATTCGTTTTTACGATCAGGCGAACAGGTTTTACCAACGGAAACAAGCAAAACGAAATATTATTGTTGCCCGCAAGGCACTGGCTCATAAGCTGGCGCGCGCCAGTTACTATGTCATGAGGGATAATATCCCATTCAAGCCGGAACAATTGTTTTCGTAAAGGTTTGGATGAAACAGTGAACCAGGTATGGGGTGTGATCAAATCAGGAGTCTGATTGGACACTGTTTCATTCACTACAAGCGGAGGTTAATAGTGAGATGCCCAAGCGGTAAGCCCTTACGGGTCTGGAATCTTTCATTGAAAGGAAACCATGAGTCTGTAATAAACAACTTGGATACCGTTTGGAACCGACGATTTTCTGGGGCTCATGTGAGCCAGGGGCATACCCGTTAGTAACAAGAGGTATTGCCTTGATCCCGAAGGGTGACTGGTGCAGCTCAGTTTATTGAGCGAACCAACGCTATGAAATAACGGGCGCATCGAGTAAATGCCTACGCTTTATTGTTAAAACGCAAAATAACGCGTTACTGGATACTATTGCATATTGACTCGTACTGGCTTAGGGGTGACCCCATTTACTCCTAAAGGTACATAGCTCAATGACGTTCGAACGCAATACGACTTTATTGAGCCTATCTTCTTTTCATTATTTGTCTTTAAGCACAAATACGTCCGGGTTAATTGCTTTTGCTAGGCTCTTATATTTTTAGATACGTTCTCATAATCAAATAGATAGCGCGTTCTCTTACAGAGAGAAACCAACATAAGCATTAACGGTACTTCAATTAAGACACCAACTACAGTCGCTAAAGCTGCCCCAGAAGACAAGCCAAACAGTATCACTGCTGTAGCTATCGCCACCTCAAAATGATTAGATGCACCAATTAGTGAAACGGGCGCAGCATCCTCATACGAAAGCCTAAACCACCTTGAAAACACAAAGTACCCAAGGGCAAAAATAAGTATTGTTTGAATCAATAGCGGGATAGCTATCCATAATATGGTAAGAGGATTACTCATTATAACCTCCCCCTTAAACGAAAATAGAAGAACCAGCGTAACAAGCAGAGCTGTAATACTCACAGGAGTTAGCCAGTGTAAAAACTTCTCATTGAACCATACGATACCTTTATGCTTAATAATTAATTTCCTAGAAAAGTAGCCCGCAACTAAAGGCAATGCCACATAAATAGAGACAGAAAGCACCATCGTTTGCCAAGGTACAGGCATAGAATTAACATTTAGCAACAATCCACCCAATGGACCGTAAAGAAAAAGCATCATTAGTGAATTAATTGCGACCATCACTAACGTTAATCCATCATTCCCTTTAGATAAGTGCCCCCACATCAATACCATCGCGGTGCAAGGGGCAATACCAAGCAATATTGTTCCGGCAATATAACTCCGCCACAACTCTACCTCTTCACCATTTGCTAGAATTTCTGTGCCGGGTAATAGATCTCTAAATAAATACCCCAAGAATAAATAGGATATGGCGAACATACTAAAAGGTTTGATACCCCAGTTAATAGCAAGGGTCAGAAATACTGGCTTGGGAGTTCTTGCCGATCTCATGACCTGCGAAAAATCTATTTTTACCATGATGGGATACATCATAAAAAATAGGCATGCAGCTATCGGGATTGATACTTGATAAATAGAGAAATCATTCAGAGTTGTAGCGACATCGGGTGCCGCCTTTCCAAGAGCAATTCCACCACCAATGCAAAGCAATACCCATATAGTTAAGTAACGCTCAAATATTGATAGTTTTCTTTCCTGCATTTATTTAACTA